>JACQFH010000361.1 GCA_016200145.1 Planctomycetia bacterium
GTCGACAGCGTGATAGACGACACCGACATCAAAGCGAGAGATCGGGTATACCTGCCAGGAAACAAGGTACGGCGCGGCTCGCTGATACTCGGCCAGGTAATCGGCTAAAAGCTGCATTCCCGCGATAACCTTGTTGGCCGCGTCGGTGAAGGCCTCCTTCGGAGAGGCGTACAGCTTGCGCTCAATGAGAATTGCGGTCGATTGGAGATTCTCTCGAACGACTGAGTGCCCACCGTCGGCCGGTGGAGTCGGTTGATTTTTATGGAGCAAGGTAATGCGCGGCCAGCCCCCAGGTGCCTTCGGAACGATAAGAAGTCGGTCAAGGTGGTTGTGGATCGAGAGGTCGTAGAGCGCGTCGTGGTTCGCGGTCGTTGGGTTCACGCAGTCGCGCGACGGAAGCGGGAACGGCAAAGACACGTGCATCAACCAGCGGAATTGAGTCGCACCGCAGGTAGGGAGCGGCGTATCGGGGCTGAGGGTGACGTACGAGTTCTTCGCTAATCGGTTGAAGACATCCACAACTCGCCTCCTTCGTTCCGGTTTGGTGAATCGTGGATTTGGCGCTTGGAACTTATGTGCGGCTTTTCAGGAGGACATTGTGGATGCACGATGGTTCGCGGATGCCAGAGTACCGTTACGCGGAGATTCGTTCTTGAGCGTCCGGGGGGCTGATTGATTGATTCGGCCAGGCGCTGTGAACTCAATTCTCCACGTCCGCCGTTGATTTTCCAGCGTCGTGGCCAAGCGGCTTTGCCCGCCAGAACCATGCATTATTCCGGCTGAAAACAGCGGAAAAAGCCTGGATCTCGTTGCGCTCCCGAGGTCACTGTGTGCTCGTTCAACGGCGGAAACAACACAACCGCCAATTTCCGTTTCGCTTCGGGAAACTGTATCATCGGGATCGTTCGTGCATGCCGGCAGGGGCGGCTCAGAGTTGCCGGGGAATGCACTTCGAGAATCTCGCGACCGGGGATGCCGATCCGGATGCAACCCAACACCAGGCGGATTGTGATTCTGGGGGGCGGATTCGGCGGAGTTTACACCGCCCGCGCTCTGGAACGCGCTCTGAAGAACGACCCGGCGGCCGAAGTTTCTCTGATCTCGAAAGAGAACTACTTCACATTCCACACCATGCTGCCGGAGGTGATCTCGGGTGAGATTGGTCTGCTCGATACGGTGAGCCCGCTGCACGGCCTCTTGCCGCGGACGCGCGTTTACGTGCGCGAGATCGAGTCGGTCGACCTGGAGCGCAAAGTGGTGCGGCTGCAGCCGGGCTTTGCGCGAAGGATTCACGAGATTCCGTACGATCACCTGGTGATCGCGCTGGGCAACGTGACCGATTTCCGCGGCCTGCCGGGCCTGCACGAGCACGCCATGTCATTCAAGAGCCTCGCCGACGCCATCTCACTGCGGAATCATCTGATTCACGTGCTGGAAGAGGCCTCGGTCGAAATCGATCCGCTCGTGCGGCGCGAGCTGCTGACGTTTGTCGTGGCCGGCGGCGGATTCTCGGGGGTCGAAGTCTGTGCCGAGCTGAACGATTTCGTGCGCAAGGTTGCCCGGGAACGTCGCGTCGGCCGCCTCGACGAGCTACGCGTCGTGCTGCTGCATTCGGGCGAGCGAATTCTCGAGCGCGAAGTTCCGGCCAGCCTGGGGAAGTATGCCGAAAAGATCCTGCGACGCCGGGGCATCGATTTACGGTTGAATACGCGGCTAGTGACGGCCAGTCCGGCAGCGGCAATCTTATCGACCGGCGAGCGCATTCCCTGCCGGACGCTCGTTTCCACCGTTCCGTCGGCGCCGCATCCGCTGATTGCCGCCCTGGATCTGCCCCAGAACAAGGGGAAGATCACGGTCGACGGGCAGATGCGGGTGACGGGCTGCAACGACGTCTGGGCTCTGGGGGACTGCGCGCTGATACCGCTTCCCTCGGGCGGGTTCGCCCCTCCCACGGCGCAGCACGCGGTCCGCGAGGCGACGCTTTTGGCGCATAATATCCTGGCGACGTTGCACGGGCGGGAAATGAAAACGTTCGCATTTGCCGGGCTGGGCAAGCTGGGTGCGCTGGGCCGCCGTTCGGCGGTCGCCGAACTGATGACGCACGTGCGCCTGTCGGGCATCCTGGCGTGGTTCGCGTGGAGGACGATCTACTGGTTCAAGCTCCCCGGTTTTGGCCGCAAGGTGAAGGTCGGCCTGTCGTGGGCGCTCGACCTCTTGCTGCCGACCGAGACGGTGCAGTTGCGCCTCAACAGTCCCAGCGCCCTGTCGCAGTTGCACTACGAACCCGGGGAGGCCGTCTTCCTGCAGAACGACGTGGGTGACGCATTCTACATGATCCTCGACGGCGAGGTGGAAATCTCGCGCGAAGACGAAGGCCAGCCGCCGCAGCGCCTGGCGGTCATGCGGGCCGGGGAATTCTTTGGTGAAATGGCCCTGCTGGGGCGCCAACCGCGCTCGGCCACGGTACGGGCCCTGACGCCGCTGACCGTGCTGGCGCTGCGGGGCCGGGAATTTCATGCGCTGGTCGACCATATCCCCAACTTGCGCGGCAGCATCGAACAGGTGATGGAGCGTCGCGGTGCCCCCGTGGAGACCGGCGATGCAACCTGACGAACCACAAGTCCCGGCCACGAATGCCGGCGCCGCGCCGGAGCCGGCCGACGCCGACATCGCCAAACTCCTTGATCTTCCCCCGGAGCACGAACGCGAGAGGCCGCCTGCCGGAGAACATCTGGCGATGGCGGAGTTTCACAAACACCTCGCCGCGCTGACGCCCCGGGCCTGGTGTACCCCCGCACTGGCAATCGCCATTGTCTGTGTGTTCGGGACGATGGTCGTGTCGGGCGTTTCGGCGATGAACCCGGCCGCGGGGGAGTTGCTTCCGTGGGGGGCGAATTTCGGTCCGCGAACGATGCGCGGCGAATGGTGGCGGCTCGAAACGTGTACCTTTCTGCACTCGGGAATTCCCCACCTGGCGTTCAACCTGGTGGCCCTGTATTCGATCGGCCTGCTCGTCGAGAGGCTGCTGGGATACAACCTGATCTTATCCGCGACGGCAAAAGGAATCGATCACGGGGCTCATCTGGGGGGCCTGGCTGCCGGGCTGGTGCTCGGGTTTGTTGTTGGCCGTCCACTCGATGCGCACTTCCTGGCGACGCGCGGCCTGCGGAATCTGGCGATGGCGATCGTGGGAATCGCAGCCATCGGCGCCGCGATCGCTGCCTTGCCTGCGGCGCCGCGCGACCCGATCGCAGAATGGGCAGCCCTCGCCAATGAAGAAACTCAAATTGTCTCGCGATTTTCGGAATTCTTCGAAAAGGCGCACGGCAGACAGGTTGATGACGCGACGTTCGTACGTCGGATGAAAGAAGAGATTCTTCCCGATTGGCAGAAACTGCGTGAAGGATGGCGATCGATCAGGAAACTCCCCGGGGTGGATGTCGATCTGATCGATGGAATCGACCGTTGCCTGGGCCTGCGACAGGAAAGCTGGGAAGCGCTGGTGCGCGGCGTCAAGGATCAAGACGCCGCCTCGATCAAGCAGTTTCAGGATCAATGGGCGGCCGCCAACGAGTGCATCAATGCGCTCAACGCGAAAATGACCAGTCCGCGTGGCCGATGAATCTAACATGATGGCGACGGCCAATTGAGCTTCCTTGTAAGTTACACAAACCATGCCGCATTTCCCTCCCGACATACTGCGAGACTTCGTATCCCGCCTGTTCGCCGCGGCAGGCGCCCCGGGTGACGAGGCGGACGTTGTCGCCGCGAGCCTGGTGGAATCGGGTCTGCGAGGATACGACTCCCACGGAATCGTGCTGGCCCGCTGGTATTTGAGCCAGATCAAGAATGGAGAGGTCGTACCGGGGGCCCCGTTCACGATTGTGCACGAAACGACGTCGCAGGTTTCGGCCGATGGAGGACTCGGGTTCGGCCAGGTGCAATGCGCCCGGTTTGTGGATTGCGTTTCGTCCAAGGCGCGCGAGGCGGGACTGGCCGGCGGCTCAATGCGCCGATCAGGACACGTCGGCCGGCTGGGGGAATGGGTCGAGCGAGCCACGGCACACGGGCTGGCCGCGCTCATCGCCGTGAACGACAACGGCGTGATCCGCACCGTCGCCCCACCCGGCGGAACGCAGGGACGCATCAGCACCAACCCCATTGCGATCGCCGTGCCCACCGGCGGCGAACCGCTGGTGCTCGACATCTCGACGAGCGCCGTGGCCAACGGCAAGCTGCGCATCGCCCGCGTGGAAAATCGCCGGGTTCCCTTGGGTTGGATTCAGGATGCCGAGGGCAACCCGACCACCGACCCGAACGTGATGCTGGCCGATCCACCCGGCGCGCTGCTCCCCTTCGGCGGGGACCAGGCCTACAAGGGATTCGGCCTGGGGCTGGTATTCGACATTCTGACGGCGGGCTTGGCCGGCGGGATGTGCCCCCCTGCCCCGCCCGGCACGCAGGAATGGAACAACGTGCTGCTGGTCGTCTGGGACCCGGCGCGGTTCGCCGGCGCGGGACATTTTGCCGCCGAGGCCGACAAGCTGATCGCCGAAGTGCGCGGCACGAGGCGCAAGCGCGGCGTCGACCGGATTCAGCTTCCCGGCGACCGCAGCGCCGAGATACGCCGTCAGCGCCTGGCGACCGGCATTCCGGTGACCGACGAAGTCCTGGGCCAATTGACGCACGTCGCCGCCAAACTCGGCGTCGCGCCGCCGCAATAGACGGCTGCCGCCGGTGTGCGCGGCCATCCGTGATCGCCGTTCACCTCACCCCCCCTTCCCCCCCCCTTACGAAGGGGGGGAGTACGCGTGCTCAAATCCGAAATCCGAAATCGCAATTTCGAATTCCGAATTCAGTACTGTTTCAAAATCGGCACAACTTCGCGTTGCAGCTCGCCCCCTGTCACGTGCA
>JACQFH010000362.1 GCA_016200145.1 Planctomycetia bacterium
GCCGGTGAGAGGCCCTTCTTGCGCGCATCATCCTCGTTGACCCAGGGCTGAAAATCCTCGCCGCGGAGCTTCGGAAAGGTCAACAACAGGTTGGACAGATCGCCCTTGGGATCGATGATCAGCGCCGGGATGCCGTCGATGGCCGCTTCTTCGAGCAGTGCCAGACACAGCCCGGTCTTGCCGCTGCCCGTCATGCCGACGCAAACCGCGTGGGTCGTCAGGTCCCGGGCGTCATACAGAACGAGGTCGGGTCGTACCTCCCGAGTGTCGAGGTTGTATTCCCTTCCGAGATAGAAAGAACCGAGCTGGTCGAAGTCTTGCATGGCGATTTTTCAGCGGCAAAAGACGCGGGATTCACAGTATTTTCGAGGGCCGGATGCCGATGCTTTTACGGCAAATTTGGCGCTTGACAAAGGCGAATAACTATACTAAGAGTTCTCCGTAGGTTCTGCCGCCCAAACGGTTTGGCGCGGAAAACTATTGTAACGAATCACGTGGTACGGGGCAGATTGTGGACGTGAAGCGCTGCCTCGTTCCTGGGGAAAGATGCGCGTCCGAGGATTCAGCCGATGCCAATTTCGAGTGTTGACAACCTGACGAGACGACTGAAGGATTGCGGCAGCGAATCCGCCGGGCATTGCTCCGGGCATTACACAGGACAGTCCGGCGTCCGCATTCTTGCAGCGCGCAAGAAGGCCGACGAATCGGAAGAAGGCGAGCAGGAAGAAGAGGGCGAAGAAGAAGAAGGCGACGACGATGATGAGGACGGCGACGAATTCGAAGAAGAAGAACTCGATGAGTTCGACGACGATGAATTCGAAGACGACTTCGAAGACGAAGAATTCGACGACCTCGATGAAGACTTCGACGACGATGAGGACGACGACGAGGACGACGAAGAAGAGGAAGAAGAAGAGGACGAAGAATACTGAGCGCTGACGCTGCAAAGCGTCATCAGAAAATAATGAAAGCGACGTCGAGAGTTTGTTCTCGACGTCGCTTCGTCTTTTTTGACGTTTTGTTTTTTTCACGCACTTGGCGCCTCGTGTGCCAATCGAGGCAAAGGATCATGGCGTGCAGCCACGAGGTGCAGGATCCCGAATGTGTTCCAGCCAGAATCAACGCGCGATTCAGTGAGCTGAATCACAAATTGATCCGCGGAACAAGGATCGCTGCAGGATCGACGCCAAATGAACCGATTTGGCTTGCACCTCAGGCAGTCCGTGATCGGGCTGCTCCGTAAGCGACGCCGAATCGCCTCACTCCTCTTCCGGTTCGTGACCCAGCGAAAGCGTGCTGGCCGCCACCATCTTCTCGGCCTTGGCGTCCCAGCCCATCATCGTGCTGCTCCGCCACGATTCGTTGGCCATGTTCACGGCGACGACGCCCGCCATTCCCAGGTCGATCGGGCAGTTGAGGGGTGTCCCTTCGCGCAGGTGCCGGTGCAGGTTCGTGTGGTGCAGGTGAATGTCTTCACCCCCCGTTTTCTCGTGCTGCTCGAGCACCTTTCCGTCCTTATCTTTGGCGACCCAGCCGCTGCCGGTGAAGTACAGCGTGCCGCGGTATCCGCGAATCAGATGATCGATGCCGACGCGGTTGCTCATCGTGCCCAGCACGTAGACCGTCATGCCGCGCGGATACTCGCAGATCATTTCGAAGTTGTCGGGCAGATCGCGTCCGTCCGGCCATTGCCAGATGCCCCCCATGCCGACGACACGGCGGGGATACAGCAGGTCGCAGGCCTTCATGATCCGAGTGATGCGATGGATGAACAGGTCGGTGCAGATGCCGCCCGAATATCGCGAGTAATTCCGCCACTCGTAATAGTGGTGCGGGTTCCAGTCGACTTTCGGAGCATGCCCGAGCCAGGCGTTCCAGTCGAGGTCGGCGGGCTGGGCGGTCGAGTCGGAAACAGCCGGATCGCGCCACGGGCCCTGTTTGTCGTACCGGCGGACGTATTCGATCTGCGCCTGCACGACCTTGCCGATCACCCCCCGCTTGATCGCTTCTCCGGCCGACGCGTAGCTGTCGTCTGACATGGCCTGCACGCCGACCTGCAGCGGCCGTTTCGTTTCTTTGGCCTTCTTCATCACGGCCTGCGCCTGCGGGATCGTGTGCGTCATGGGCTTTTCGACGTACACGGCCTTGCCCGCGTCGAGGGCGTCGATCGTCATCTGCGAGTGCCAGTGTTCCGGCGTGGCGATTGTCACATAGTCGACGTCGGATTCGAGCAGCTTGCGATAATCGGTGAACGCTTTCGTCGACAGCTTCGCGGCCCCTTCGTCGGCGCGGGTTTTCCAGCAGTCGCACACGCCCAGGAATTCGAGATTGTCTTTGTCTTTCAGCGCCAGGCATGCCGCGATGTGCCCCGACCCCATCCCCCCGGCGCCGATGAACCCCATCCGAATCCGATCGTTGGCCCCGATCACGCGGGCGTAGCTGCTGGCCGAAAACGCCACCGTCGTTGCGGCGACTCCCGAAGCGACCAGAAAATCACGGCGCGATACCGACTTTTCAGATGACATTGTGGTTTGCTCCTGGCATGTGGTGTGCGTAGCGATGATTTGTTCCAATCCGCCCATTCTGACAGACCGTGCACCGTCTGCCAACGACGCTGACCCCCGGAACGCAGTGATCAGGTGCGTCGTCGTTTTCCAGGATCCGCATCCCTCGCTTACGCATCGGGCTACCAGCAATACGGTCAGATCCGTTGCAACGTGACCGGGATTTACCACCGGGTGATGCGCCGGTAGACTTGTCAACGCGGCACGTCGGTAACGCACGAGAACATGCAGACACCGAGGATCCCTGATGGATTTCCCCAGACTCAATCGCCGTGGCGTGATCGAGCTTGGTGCGCTGGGCCTGTGCGGGTTGTCGCTCCCCGCGTTCTGGCAGCGCCGCGCCCGCGGAGCCGCGCAGCCGGCGCCACGGGCGAAAGCGTGCATCGTCATCTTTCACTTCGGCGGCCCGTCGCACCTCGATACATTTGACCTGAAGCCCGATGCGCCCAAAGAGATCCGCGGGGAATTCCGGCCCATCGGCACCGCCGCGCCGGGGCAGTTGATTTGCGAACACCTGCCTTTGATGGCGGCGCAGGCCCATCGCTTCGCCATCGTTCGCAGCATGCACCACACCGATCCGCAGCACAACAACGCCGGATATCGGATGCTCACGGGGGCCGATCCGCCGCTTTTGGAAAACACCGTGGCGGCCCTGGCCCGGCCCAAGCCCGACGATCATCCCCCGTTCGGTTCCGTCGTGACGCAGGTCCGGCAATCAGCGGCCCCGTGGGTGTCGCTCCCCTATGAAATGATCAACGGCGTTCCGTACCCCGGCCAGGCGGCCGGCTTCCTCGGCGCAGCTTACGAGCCCCTGTGGCTGAAGACCGACCCCAGCCGCGGACACGATCTGGCATTTCGCGACCTGGAGCTTCCCGACGAGCTTAACATCCGCCGCGTTCGCACTCGCGGCGACCTGTTGCAGACGATCGACCGCGACGGCCAGATTTCCGGCGCGGCGAACATGTCGATGTACCAGTCGCGGGCGATGGATCTGCTCACCTCCAACGCCACGCGCCTCGCCCTGCAGATCGATCGCGAGAGTCCACAGATGCGCGACCGGTATGGCCGAAACGTTTTCGGACAGAGTTGTCTGATGGCGCGGCGCCTGATCGAGGCCGAGATCCCGCTGGTGGCCGTGTACACGTACGGCGCCGATGGATTCATCAACACCCAGAGCTGGGATACGCACGCCAACAATTTCCGCGATCTCAAAGACAAGATTCTGCCGATCCAGGACCGAGGTTATGCCGTCTTGCTCGACGACCTGGCCGAGCGGGGCCTGCTTGACGAAACCCTGGTCGTGTGGTTCGGCGAGTTCGGCCGAGACCCGAAGATCAACGGCAACGGCGGCGGGCGCGACCACTGGCCGTTCGTGTTTTCGGCCCTGCTGGCCGGCGGCGGCATTCGGGGCGGGATCTCTCACGGAGCGAGCGACGCCAGCGGTGCGTACCCGGCGGCAGACGCCGTGTCTCCGCAGGATATGGCCGCGACGATCTATCATTGCCTGGGGATCGACCCGCGCACCGAAATTCGCGACCGCCTGGGCCGCCCGTTCGAGGTCGCCCTGGGAGGCAAACCGGTGCTGCCATTGATGACGTGATCCGCCTGGGCAAGTCCGTCCGTCAAATCACCAGACGCATCCGGGGATCAACATGACTTCCGACTTAATCCGGCCTGATCGTCCCGATCGGCGCCTCTCGCGGCGCGAGGTGCTGCAAGCGGGTGCCGGTGCGATCGTCGCCTCGGCTGGCGCGATCGTCGTGCGGCCAGGGTTTTCGAAAGACGAGCCGCCGCGGCCGGTCGTCCGCACGGTGCTGGGCCCGGTCGCCCCCGAAAAGCTGGGCGCTACGCTGATGCACGAGCACGCCCCGATCGTCGACTGGTCGGAACTGTTCGAACAACAGCCCGCGCCGATCGCCCCTGTGCGTGAAAAACTGATCGCCGATTCGGCGCGCCTGCTGGATGCGTTCCATCGGTCGCTCGCGCCCGAAGACCGGCCGGGAACGATCGTCGAAACGACGCCGATCCGCGTCGGCCGCTATCCGCAGTTGCTGGTGGACCTCGCAAGGCGGACGAAGGTGCATGTCGTGGCCTGCACGGGGTTCTGGTGCGAAGCGCTGGCACCGCAGCATCCCTGGGCCGTCCGCCTGGGGGTGACGCCGGGCGGGCTCGAGCAGATGGCGGCGCTGTTCGTTCGCGAAATCACTCAGGGCATGGAAGACCCGGCCGGCAAGTGGGGTGAGCGGTTCACCGACATCAGGGCGGGCATCATCAAAATCGGCTGCAGCACGTATCTGCGCCCCAGCGAGCGCGTCTGCCACATCGCCGCCGCGCTCGCCAGCAAACAAACCGGCTGCCCGATCACCACGCACACGACGAAAGGAGGCGGTCTCGAACAGGCCGAGCTGTTGCTCAGGCACGGCGCCGCCGCCGAGCGGATCATCATCGGCCATCAGGGGCATCAGGATGACCGCCTGCACGACGAGGCCGACGACTATCACCGGCTGATCGCCCGCCTGGGCTGCTTCGTGCAGTTCGATCGCGTCGACCACGAGGAGTACGGCATCGAAAAGCAGGCCCGGCAGATCGTGCGCCTGCTCGAAGCAGGCTACGTCAAGCAGGTCCTCGTGAGCCACGACCACGCACCGTTCTATTGCCCCGAATTCGCGGCCGAGACGAAACGCCCCGAAGACTGGAAGGCCCTCGAGCCCGACTACACAACCGTCACGACAAAGCTCGTCGAGTCGCTGGCGAAGATGTCTGTATCGAAGTCCGACCTGCGCACGATCCTCGTCGAAAACCCCCGCCGGGTTTTGGCGTTCTGATACACCGGGAGGGCGGAGCTCCTGCTGAGCCGCCTGTCCGCCACGACGAGACAAAAACCCTCCGTTGGGAAACGAACGACAACCGCCGGAAGACCGGCGCCTCCCAATGACCGGGTTCCGGCCATCGAACGCACAGCGGCGGCTCAGCAGGAGCTTCGCCCTCCCGAACCGCTAGAACCCATAAAGGCGCGCGGGGTTTTCGACCAGGATTTTCTTGCGGATCGCCGGGTCAGGCGCCCATACGGGCAGCTCGTTCAGCAACCGTCCGTCGTCGATCGCCAGCGGCGGCGAAACATCCGTGGACTTGCGGCCTGGCTGTACGGCCGCGTCCGGGTGCGGCCAGTCGGTCCCCCACACGACACGGTCTGCATTCGCGCTGATCAGCGCTTTGGCGAGCGGTACGACGTCGGCATAGTCGGGCGCGCGCTGCGACGCACGATACGCCCCGGAAACCTTGACATACGCCTTTCCCGAACGGACCAGTTCCACCAGCTCGGGAAACCCGGGCTGATCGAGCCCCTCCGCCGCCTGCGCGCCGCCGAAATGATCGAACACCACCGGCACTCCCAGCTCCGCCACCGTGTCCTTGAGTTGTGCAATCAGCGGCGTGTTTGTGTAGACCTGCACGTGCCACCCGCGCTTTTTCACGCGACGGGCGCCAGCTTCGAGCTGCTTGCGGGCGGCATCCGGATCGTTGATTCCGGCGGTCGCCAAATTCAGCCGGATGCCGCGGAATCCGGCGCGTGCCAGATCATCGAGCTCGCTCTCGGACGTTTTGTCATCGATCACGGCGATTCCGCGCGCATCAGCCCCGCGGGCCTTGATCCCGAAAACCGTGGCGGAATTGTCGGTGCCATACACACTGGGCGTGACGATCACGACCCGCTGCATCTTCAGCCGCTTGTGAAACGCCGCCATCTCGTCGGGCAGCGCCGGCTCAGGCGTGTAGGTTCGTCCCGGCGAAAACGGAAACTTCGCAGCCTCGCCGAAGATGTGCGTGTGACAATCGCAGGCCCCCGCCGGCACGTCGAAATTCACAAGCGTGCCCGGCTGCGGACCTTTGCCAAAGCCCGATTGTTCGCGCGTCACGGCTCCCACGGCGATCGCTCCCAGAAGAAAGTTACGGCGCGTCAGCATAGAGATCAATCGCCGGTCTCGATGAAACCCCAGTCGCCCCGATTGTAGCCGATCGCAATGGCCGGGCCAGTTCCGTGTCCAGGCCGCCGGAAGAGCGGACCGGGGCACTTTCGCGACCCGGCCCGAAACTTCTCGTCGACTGCGGGGTTAGATGGCTAGGGAGACGAGAGAGGGAGTGGGACAGGTTGCGGGCCGTGTTTTGTATCAGTAACCGTCGCCAACCTTGGGAAAGCGAGGCAATTTCATGGTCCGTAACGTGGTTCGGTCGGCGCTGGCGTGGTTATTCGTTGCATCGCTGGGGAGCGGCCTGGCATTGGCCGGCCCTGGTCAGGGCCGTGCGAAGGGCCGTCCGGGGGGCGGCGGGCCCAACCCGGAATTGAGGAAAAAGATCGTCGAACGATTCGACAAGGATGGCGACGGCAAGCTCAGCGAATCGGAGCGCCAGGCCGCGCGGGCCGCCCGCGAGAAGCGGGGCGCGGGGGGCAATCGTCCGAACCCCGAGCGAATGAAGAAGGTGCTCGAACGATTCGACAAGGACGGCGACGGCAAACTCAGCGAATCCGAACGCCAGGCGGCTCGTGCCGCGCGGGAGAAGCGAGGAAAAGGCAAGCGCTGAACGCCGCGTTCCAGATGGAGAATCGAGGCTGGAGTGACCGAAGTGTTTTCGTCGCCATCCTCCATCTTCGATCCGCCATCCTCGTGTCGTGGCCAGCACTACCGCCCCTTCGCCGCCACCCGGCCCTCATTCCGCCACCAGCGCAGCTCGTTCGCACCCCGCTCGGCACAGGCAACGATATCGAGCCGGCCGTCGTGGTCGAGATCGGCGACGATGACCGTGACGGCGTTCGACCAGTTATCCTTGATCGCGTGCTGCCGCCATCCGATTTTCGGGTCGCCGGTGTTTTCAAACCACGCAATTCGTCCCTGCGGGCTCCAGCCGGTGGCGACCACGTCGAGGTCGCCGTCGCCGTCGAGGTCTCCGGCGACTGCTTCGAAGCCCTGTGGAAAATTGGCCGCGATCAAGTGCTTCTTCCATTCAGATCCCAGTCCCCCGCGGCCGACGTTTTCGTGCCACGCGATCTGATGCGACTCGGGAGCCTGGTTTCCGACACCGGCCACCAGTCCGAACGCCATCAGCACGTCGAGGTCGCCGTCGCCGTCCATGTCGACCGGATGCCCGTGGACCGGCGCGAGCGTCGTACCGTCGATGACCGTCTTCTTCCACGGTTCGCCGGCCGGTTTTCCCGAATTTGCGTACCAGACAACCTGGTTGCCGGTGCGCGATGTGCCCAGCACGTCGGGCTTGCCGTCGCGATTGAAGTCGGCGACGGCGATCGTGCGCGTCTCGCCGACCATGTCTTCGATCTGATGGCGAACCCATTTCTCTCCGTTGCCGGGGCTGCCGATGTTTTCGAACCAGTCGAACCGGTTGCCGAAGCGCCAGCTCGAGGCGGCCACGTCGAGGTCGCCGTCGCCGTCGAAGTCTGCCAGCGCGACGTCGTACGAACCGGGAACTTCCTTCAGCGCGGCGACGCGATGCAGCTTCCACGGCCTCGAGATCGTGTCCTTGCCCGGGTTCTCGAACCAGCGGATGTCCCATTTCAGATTGTCGACGATCACGACATCGGGCCGGCCATCGCGGTTGATGTCGCCGATCGCGTGCCGCTCGAGACGGATCGGCTGATCGTCTTCCCGGGCGTACTTTTGAATGAACGAGTGTTGAAAGCCTCCCTTGCCGTCGTTGAGCAGCAGATACAGGTTGCTGTTGGGTTCGGCGTCTGAACTGGTGAGATCAAGATCGCCGTCGCCGTCGAGATCAGCCGCGGCACAGGCGTACGAGTAGGTGTAGTTGCCGAGCAGGCGTCGCTCGGTCAGACGGAGCGGGCCCGATTCGATCGTCCTGGGGGGCTCGGGGCTGGCGTCGGGCACGCCTTCGGCGTCGAGCAACGTGGCCAGCACCTGGGCGTAGACGCGGTGCCCGAAATCATTGGGATGGTTCACGCCGTTCCCCGTCAGGTCCCAATCCTGCTTGAGTTCCAGGAACCCGGCCCAGACGGACGTCAAATCAGCCAGGCCGACTCCCGGCCGGCACAGGCTCGCCAGCGCGTCGCGATATTGAGGGAATAAGTCCTGCTTGAGTCGGATCCAGTCTTTGTTCCCGAGCATCGAGGCCACGAGGATGAATTCGACGTCGGGCAAGCGCTCGCGAAGGCCCGCGATGACCGCCTCGGTGTTGGCCTGGTACTCTTTGGCCGGTCTGCCGGACGAATCGTTCATGCCGAACGCGAGGACCACCACATCGGGTTTCGACTCGGCGACCTTGTCGAGCATCGTCAGGGCCCAGCGCGTGTCGGTGCCGCCCACTGACAGGTTCTGCAGCTCGACCTTGCCGAGATACCGGGCTTCGAGATGCCGCTTGAGCAACTCGGGGTATGCCGGTTGAAACGGGGCCCATTCGGCCCAGCCCGAGGCGTTGCACCCCGTCGAGATGCTGTCGCCCAGTACCACGATCGAAAGCGGCTGCCTGTTGACCAGCTTGCCAATCGACCGGGGGAGAGCCTTGGAATCAAATTTTGGGACTGCTGATTTCCACAGATTCGGAGCATGGGAATAGGTGATGCAAGTCTGCATCTCGGCGTATTCCAACCGCGCGCCAAAGAAGATCTCTCCGTTTCCGTCGCGATGCGTCAGCTCGTACTTCTGCGTCTTCGCCGGGCGGCGCAGGTCGGCGGGGAGCTTCGACACGATCCGCGAGCCCGCAGGCAAAACGATCTCGCGGGATCCGGACTTCCAGACGTAGTCCTTTCCCTCCTCGTAGGTCATGTCTGCCGCCGAGTTACGGACGGCGAGCACCTTCTCCACCGGAAACAGGACCGAGGCCTTCGCTTCGCCCGTTTTGTCGTCCTTGATGAACAGCACCGACTCGCCGCGCACAACTTTTCCCTGCCAGAACGGCCGGAGCAGTTCGGCAGAGTACGTCCAGACTGGCTTTACAGGATCCTCGGCGACGGCCCACGGAATTTGCGCACAGCACGTGAATGCCAGCAAAACGCCGATGCAAGACAGGCGCTGGCAGACATTGGACCGGGGGAAGTTAATTCGGCAAGTTGTCATGGAAGAACCCCGATCATGGTGCGTGACGATCTGGCAGATACGCGTCAAATCTCCTGAACCCGTAGCGTTTCACAGCCGTGCATCGTACTGCGCGCCCCATGATTCGCAAAGTAGCAGGCACACTCCGTGTGCCGTCTGCTTCGCGTACGCTCTTCGCCGTTCTTTCAGCACGTCGTGCTGTTTGGCATTTGACCCGACGAGTTGCACCGGTAGACTGCCGGCATGGCGACTCCAGGCAACCAGAATGCCGATCCCACGACAATCCAACCGCCGCGTGCCAGGCGGTGGGTTCCGTTGTCGCTACGGATGTTCGCGGCGATCCTCGTAATTCTGGTCGTCAGTAGTGTGCTGTGGATTGGCATTCCTGCGTACCGGCAGCACGTGGCAATCCGTGAGATTGAACAAGTGGACGGCAGCGTGAGAACTAATCCCGTCGGCCCGGCATGGTTGAGGAGTTGGGTGGGCGACGAACGGATGAAGCTGTTTGACAGGGTAGACGATGTCGAATTCGGCCTAAGAGGCTGCCAAAAAACCGGAATCACAAATGCGTTGAGTTCGGCATGAGATTTGCGCCCGACCATGACAGACCCTTGTCCGATTCACAAGGAGAACTGTCATGGCGGACGCACGAATGCC
>JACQFH010000318.1 GCA_016200145.1 Planctomycetia bacterium
CGCTCGAGGTGCTTCGTAAACCGGCTGATCGAATTCTCTTCTTCGCGGGCGACCAACTGGAACAGGTACGGCGTCAGGTATTCGCCCGGTTTGTACGCTGCGTGCCGAGTCGGGTTGTCGGTGCGTTCAAAGAATTCGGCAAGCGTCACGAAGCGGCCGAGTACAGGAGCATAGTTGTGAATTCGCCTGAGGTCGTCGAAAAACGGAGATTTGTTTTCGGGCCAGCGTGCAAACGTGACCGCCGCCACATGATCGTTGTCCATCGATTCCGACATGCGATCGGGGAACCGCAGGTAGCTGACAGTCGCGTCGGCGGCCAGTGGGATCCGCGACCAGGCGTCGATCGACGTGCCCCCTGTCCCTTCCCAGCGAAATTTGCTGTGTTCGGAATCGGGATAAATGCCGTCGTCGAGCACCGCGTGCAGTGCGCCCTGAAAACCTGCTCTCTTGAGAAGCTGCGGCAGCAGCGGAAAGACACCGTAGCGCCGCCGCCCCCACACCGCAGGCTGTTTGCCGTAAAGTCGGGTTGTTATCCGGTTTGCTTCCTCGAGCTGCCACACGACCGAGGGCACAGGCAACAGCGGCAGAGGTCGCTCGCACAGGTCGCCGCACACGAGGTCGGTCGACCCGCGCTGCACGGCTTCGCGCAACAGCGCGTGAATCTCGGGCGCCGTACGGGAGATTTCATCGAAGTCGGCCGCCGAGGCCAGAACGCTCATCGGCTTGAGTGACAACAGCGACTTCTTCAGGTGTTCGTCGGCCAGGCGCGGAATCACCAGGCACAGGTCGATCAGGTAGCACTCGACCGGGTAAAACCGCTCGCGGGATTCAGCGAGCGCCTCGAAACAGGCCCGCAACCGGGTGCGGGCGGTGTCGTCGTCGTGGGCCAGAGCCGCTTCGGCGGCGGCGACCGCCTCGCGCTGCAGGTGAACTTCATCAAGGTTGCTGAAGTGCCGCATCTTCCGCGTCAGGAGTTCGATCTGTATATAGCAGAATCCCAACGCCATGAAGTCGGCGGCGAGGTCGGGATCGGCGGCGGTGCCCGCTTCACCCAGCGGCGCGAGGGCCGCGGCCACGATCTCAGACCGTTCCGACAGGCCCCGCACCACGGTGCAGCCCTCGGACGTCACCCGCTCGGCCCACCCGGATGGTGCCCAGCTCTCACACGATTTTGGCAGCAAGATCAAGCGCTTCTGCGACGAATCGGGAGGGTCGTCGGCCCTGTGCCAGCGCGGCAGCACTTTGGCTTGGGCCAGCAGGGCCGGGTGCCAGGCGACCGCGAACGAGTTGAGCAGCGACGCTCCATCGTCTTCCCCGAGCTCCGCCGGAAAGTCTTCGAGACTGTGGCTGGGGATCAGAACAATCAGGTCTTCATAGGGCATAGCCCGTTCATCTTAGCGTTCGGGGAAAGAATTCCGAAGTGTGCCGACGTCCGTGGTCGATGCTGCCAGCATCGGCGCCTGCTCACTGACTCGCTTCGTCCGTCCATGTTGTCCGCGGTTGAGGTCGTCTCTCATGGACGGTTAACGAAGAGCCACGGATGAAACACGGATGAAACACAGATGGACAAACATGGACTGAGCCGAGTCGAATTCGGTGTTAATCGGTGCGTTGCAGTGCGGTAATGTGTTGTATGGGCCAAGTCGTTTAACCGCGCCCCGAAGGGAAGCGTGTATCGCAGACAGTGCGGCTAGGCCTGCGTACGGTTCGAGGCAGGATGATTCACAGCGATAATTCGAGACTTTCAAAACGCGCACCTCGATCGGGTCGTGGTTAAACAATAGGAGGCCCCTATGAACAACGTCGCAGGCGGATTTGCCGTGGAAGTGTTCTTCGACGGCGCGTGTCCGCTGTGCCGGCGGGAGATGGGCCTGTTGAAGTGGTGCGATCGCGGCGGTCGCATCCGGTTTACCGACATCAGCGATCCGGCCTTTGACTCGCAGGCTCTGGGCAAAACCCATGACGAATTGATGGCCCGAATTTACGGTCGCCTGGCTGACGGCACTTGGATCGACGGCGTCGAGGTCTTTCGTCGGCTGTATGCCGCGGTCGGGTTCGGGCCGATTGTCTGGCTTACGCGATTACCAGGTGTGTCGCAACTGTTCGATTTCGGATACGCGGTGTTTGCGCGGCACCGCCTGCGTCTGACCGGCCGCTGCTCAGAGGGAACGTGCCGGGTGCCAAAGGGGCGAACGAGGTGATCGATTCCAATTGGTACCGACCCCTGGCGGGTCGCCGTTAAACAATTTGAGGCACTGATTGAATCCTTCGGATCAATTCCGGCAACTCGGCAACCGACCGAATCACGTGCTGCGCTCCCAGGTCGCGGAATTGCCGCTCGATGACTGTCAGTCGAGATTCCAGCTCGGCGGCCGGCAAGCGCGCGACCTCGTTTTCCGACAGACCCAGCGCGTTGCCGGTCTGAGTGACGGCAACCGTCGGCGAACCGGCGTGGAGGCCCGCTTCGATGCCGGCGGTGGTGTCATCGACGACCAGAACCTGAGTCATCGGATACACGCCAAGCAACTCGGCCGCCCGGAAATTCAACCACGGGGCCGGCCGCCCCGCCGCTACTTCGTCGGGAACGACGATGACGTCGGGGGCGTAACCTCCTCGCTCGGCAATTGGCGTGACGACGTCCATCAATTCACGCGTGTACCCGGTTGTTGAGCCAATCGCGAGGCCCATGCGGCGCAGCTCGGCAACGGCCTCGGGAATGCCGGGAATGACGTCCGAACCGGTCCGCAGCGTTTCTTTCTGGAGCGGCAGAAAGTCGACGTACATGGCCTGGACGTCGGCTGCCTGCGGCGAGTGGCCGTAGCGCTGCATCCACAGCGCAGCCACTCGGGGGAGCGAGGCGATCTCGGCGAGATGGTCGAGCTTGGCACGGCCCATCGGGCCGCGCGCTTCGGCGACCGTAATCTCGATGCCGCGCCGGCAAAAGATTTCCATGAACACCTGCATCGGCGCCCGGCTGCCGTAGTCGATCGTCGTTCCCGCCCAGTCGAGGATCACGGCGCGAATCGTGGTTCCGGAATCGTTCATTTCCATTGCTCCCAGTCACGCTCGGCCAGCCCGAAGGCCATTGTCATACCGGTTCCTCCCGTTCCCGTGCGGACGAATACGCCCGGCGCGGGCTCGGCGGCATACACGGGCAGTGTCGGATGTTTCACGTAGATTCCATGCCAGCGCTCGGCGATCGTCCAGTCAGGGAGCGCGATGACCGAACGCAGCTCGCGCAGGATCAGGTCGTCGATGACCATCTTGTCGAACGGCTCGATCTCTGCGTCGCATTCGTGCGAGTCGCCCAGAATCACGCACCCCTCGTCATTCTGCGAGGCCATCACGTGAATTCCGAAGCGATCGAGCTCAGGCGTTTCCGCCGCGACGCGCTGCCTGACCGCGTCCAGGCCCGTGCAAACTTCGAAATTGCGGTAGTGCCGCAGAGTCAAGCCGCTGGCAAGGTGCGGACCGATGCGCCAGCCGGCTGCCTGCGGACTGGTCTTCAGCATCTGCAGCTTGCAGCGACGAAGTCCGGATTTGGCCGCCAGGTCTGGAAGGAGCATGGCGAAATCAGCGCCGCCGCAGACGACGATGCGGTCGAATTTCCAGTGTCGGCCTGCCGCATTGCGGACCGCGCCGGGTTCCACGGCAGTGATTGTCGTATCGAATTCGAACTGCACGCCGAACGCCTCAGCGAGCCAGCATGGCAGGCTGCGGATGGCTGCGGGTGGGTTAACACACAGCTCAGTCGGGCTGAAGAGCCCTCCCCGCAAGCCATCTGGGTTCGCGGCAGACGTGCGTGCAAGGACCTCAGCGGGTGAAAGCAGCAGACATTCGAACCCAAGTCGCGGCGCGAGCGCCTGGAATTCCTGGAGCACTCTCCATTCGTCATCGCGGTGCGCAAGATGGATCGAGCCACATGCATTTGCCCAGAGACCCGCGTCGCGCGCGGCCTGCAGCCAGCGCTCGCGGCTGCGGAGCGCCAGCTCATGCAGTTCTCCGGCGGGCAGGCCGATTGGCCAGACCATTCCAAAATTACGAATCGAAGCGCCGCTGGCGTGCCGCGAGCGTTCGAACACGGTGACGCGGTGTCCGCGCTCGGCTGCCGACCAGACATGGGCCAACCCGACAATGCCCGCTCCGATCACTCCCACATCCAGGGACGTCACCGGTTCATCTCCACGGCGCATTCGTCGAGACAGGCGGCAAAATGTTCGAGGGGCGGCGTTTTCATCTCCGGCACCTTCGCCGCGTCATCCCAGCGACGCAAGGCGACGGCCGCTTTGCAGAACGGACGCGCTGCGAACTCGCGCGCTTCATCGTCAGACATCGGTCCCCCCTGCAATTTGAGGCTGAGCGCTGAAGGTGGACTGAGTTCCGTCGTGTAGTCGGCGTCGGTCGCGCACAGATATCGCTTGGCGGCGACGTGCAGCCGCACCGGTTCGATGACCTCAGGGCCAAATCGCGCTTTGAGCCACCGCGCGGCCAGAGCTTCGTGCCGGTCGTCGACGCCCTGGTCAGGTGCGTCATCGGGCAAGGAATGCAACAGATGCCCCACGTCGTGCAGCAGCGCCGCGGCGATCAGCGGAGAACCGGCGCCAGACTGTTCGGCGAAATACGCTGCCTGCAATGCATGCTCCAGTTGCGAGACCGCCTCGCCACCATATTGAGAGCCACCCCGCTCGCGAAAGAGAGTCAGGACCTCGATTGTCGCAGGTGCGTGATTCGATTGTAGCAGATCGCTCATTTTTGCCGCGCTATCATCGGATCTTTATCACGAAATCCAACGGGCATCAGTATACTGATTTCGATTAACGGAGAGAGCGTGGCCGCAACACTTCACGGAGATTTCATGAATTCGGCGGGCGAGGATGCTGCTGCTCCGGATTCCGGCCAGCGAAGCCGGGAATTCGGGCCTGCCGTGTGGGCCGTATTCGCCGCCTTCGGCACCTACTTCTGCATGTACGCGTTTCGAAAACCGTTCACCGCAGCGAAATACGAAGGCTCGATGCTGTGGGGGATGGATTTCAAGACAGTGCTGGTGATCGCGCAGGTCGCCGGCTACATGATCTCGAAGTTCATTGGAATCAAAGTCATCTCCGAGATGCCGCCGCACCGACGGGCCACGGGCCTGCTGCTTCTGATTGCGCTGGCCGAGGGGGCGCTGGTCGCGTTCGGAATTCTGCCTCGCCCGTGGAATGCCGCGTGTCTATTCCTGAACGGTTTGCCATTGGGAATGGTCTACGGCCTGGTCGTGGGATACCTGGAGGGCCGGCGCTTGACCGAAGCACTCGTGGCGGGACTCTGCGCGAGTTTCATATTGGCCGACGGCGTGACGAAGTCGGTGGGATCGTGGCTGCTGGAGCAGGGCATTGCCGAGGATTGGATGCCCAGCGCCGCCGGCGCCGTGTTTGCCGTGCCCCTGTTGGTGTGCGTCGCGATGCTGGCGCGGATTCGGCCGCCCGGCGATCGGGACATCGCCGCCCGCGCCGAACGACTCACGATGAGCCGCGGCGACCGCTGGACATTTCTGATGCGGCATGCCGTCGGACTCCTTCCCCTGTTGGTGGTGTTTTTGCTCGTGACGGTCCTGCGGAGCTTTCGAGCCGATTTTGCTCCCGAAATCTGGCACGATCTGGGACACGATAGGCAGCCGGGAATCTTTACGCAGTCTGAAACGCTGGTGGCCCTGGGAGTGATGATCATCAACGGAGCCAGCGTCCTGATTTCCGACAACCGTCGGGCGTATTGCGCCTCGCTCGCGACCTGCGGGCTGGGATTTGTGATGCTGGTGGCCGCGCTGGTGGCCCGGCACTATCAGATCATCGGAAGTTTTAATTTCATGGTGCTGATTGGCCTGGGTCTGTACCTGCCCTATGTCGCCATGCACTCGACCGTCTTCGAACGGTTTCTGGCCATGACGCGCGACCGAGGGAATCTTGGATTCCTGATGTACGTCGCCGATGCCCTGGGGTACCTCGGATATGTGGGGGTGATGGTGGCGCGCAACTTCATTAAGGCCCGCGGCGATTTCGTCGGGCTGCTCGCGACGACCTGCTGGATCGCCGTTGGAGTGTCCTTGGTCTGCCTCATGGTCTCGTGGCGACACTTTTCGACGCCGATTACGACGAATTCCAGTCCCGCCACAACGCCCGGTGTGCCATGACCCATTCCCTGGCGGCAGTGTTCGACGGCAGCGCCGGCGAAATCGAGCTGCGAGAATTCCCTTTGCCACACCCGCATGAGGGAGAGATTCTCGTCCGCGTGCTCGGCTGCACCTTGTGCGCCAGCGATCGGCACAGTTTCGAGGGGCGACGGGTTGTGCCTGTGCCGACCGTGCTGGGGCACGAGATTGTCGGCGAGATCGTCGAACTCGGACCGGCCGCGCCGGAATACGACCTGGCCGGCCGCGAACTGCGACTTGGGGATCGGGTGGCGTGGGCCATTGTCGCCGCCTGCGGCGAATGCCTGTTCTGCCGGCGCGGCTTGCCGCAGAAGTGCGAACGCGGGGTGAAATACGGTCACGAGCGGCTTGGCCCGGGGCGGGAACTGCTCGGCGGACTGGCGCAGCATTGCCTGCTCGTGCGCGGAACGTCGATCGTGCGGCTTCCCGAAGACGTGCCGCTGGCGGTCGCCTGCCCGGCCGGTTGCGCGACCGCCACGATTGCGGCTGCCCTGGAATCAGCAGGCGAACTGTGGGAACGAAACGTCTGCGTGATGGGCGCCGGAATGCTGGGATTGACCGCCGTCGCGATGTCCCGATCGTGCGGGGCTGCCGAAGTGGTTTGTGTCGATCCGCACCCATTCCGTCGCGACCAGGCGTTGTCGTTTGGCGCCACGTCAATCGTGTCACCCGACGGCCTGGCGGACGCAATGCCGGCCGGCGGTGGACCGTGTCGCTTTGACGTCGTTCTGGAAATCTCCGGCCAGCCAGCGGCGTTTCACGCGGCCTGGCCGCTGATCCGCACGGGAGGCACGCTGGTCCTGGTCGGCTCCGTTTTTCCGTCTGAAGCGGTGCCCGTTTCACTCGAACAGATCGTCCGCCGCCACCTGACGATTCGCGGCGTCCACAACTATGCTCCGCGGCACCTGCTCCGCGCGGTGGAATTTCTTGCGTCGCAACAAAAATCCTATCCGTTTGATTCACTCGTGCGGCGCTGGTATCCGCTGGCGGCGGTTCGCGACGCCTTCGCTGCGAGCGCGAACCCGGAGAATGTCCGCGTCGGCGTCGATCCGACACTCGCGTGATTGGCGCGAGTACGTTGGCTTCAGAATCCGCAGCAGTCTGTCGAGTCGGGAGCGGCGAGTTCAATCGACGCAAACCGAGGCATTCCGTACTCCAACAGCTCGACGCCCGCACGTGATTCCGGCTCGCCCGCCTGATATACTTCCGCGCCGGATCGGGTGGTCTGGCCGAGGGCGCCGTCTTTCCAGCAGTTTGATTTTGCCCAAAGACCTGGACTTATTTTCAGACACGATTTTCAGAGGAACTGCCAGATGACTTCCCCGGCGACGACGCCCACGTTTGGTTCACCCGATTTGCGGTTGCCGGATTCGCTGCGGGGGCCGCTGCTCGCGCATCTGGATCATCTCCGCGAGAGGTATCTCGCGCGGAACTGGGCGGGGCGGGTGGGGTTCGGCAAGCGGCCGGCCCTGATCGTGATCGACATGGCCAAGTTCTGGCTCGCGCCAAAGGAGCAGATCGGTTCCGATCTGCAATCGGTCCTCGACAACACGTGCAAAGTCCTGGCCGGGGCCAGAAAGGCGCAGATCCCGATTTTCTTCACAACGTTCGCGTTCGACCCGGCCGATCCCCCCAGCCCGCAGAACCGCAAGCTGTGCATGAACGTGAAGATGGGTGACGAGCACCTGTTCGAGCTTGACCCGCGCCTCGGCCGGCAAGCGCACGAAAAGATCATTCGCAAACGGTACGCCTCGTCGTTCAAGGGGACGAACCTGCACGAGCTGCTGACGTCGCTGGCGGTCGACACGCTGATCGTCACCGGAATCAGCACCAGCCACTGCGTCTACGCCACCTGCCGCGACGCCACCGACAGTTTCCGGGTCATTGTTCCGAAAGAAGCCGTCGGCGAGCGCTGCGAGCTGATGCACGAAGTGAACCTGCTTGACATCGACATCGACCTGGGAGACGTGATGCCGGTTTCGGAGGTGCTCGCGCAGGTCGAGCGCATCGGATCGTGGAGCGCGTGACGTGATTCCGGCGAGAACTTGGACACGACGGCATTCTGGTGGATGATTCGGTGGGTCCCTTGAAAACTATTGACAACCGTCGCCGCCTCGCCGCTCTGGGAATCCTGCTGGTGACGGCGGTTTTCAGATTGCAAATCGCAGTGGCCCAGCCGGCACCCCGGGGTGCCGATCGCAAAGAGTCCCTGGCAGCGCTGACCCGGATCGCGGGCAGCTTCGAAGTGCGGCTCGACGAGAAGCGCGTGGCGACCCGCGAGGCCGAGCCGGCCATGCGCTGGACAAACACGATTGGCCACACCACCGACGCGGCCCTGTTCATCTGGATGCACGGTGGGCGCCCTGTCGCTGCGGGGACGTCGTTTGTGACTGACGGCATAGCCGTCGGCCTCGAGTTTCAATCGCTCGCGCTCGAACCGATCGAAGCGCGGCGACTTGGCAAAGCGATCTGGACGCCCCAGTCGCCGGGAATTGAATTCCGCCCGCTGGCCGACGCTCCGGCGCCGAGCGACACAGCGCGGCAGAGACTTTCGCAGATCAAAGCGCTCGCGCGGCGATTCCGGGCCCAGGCGATCAAAGCCCCGCCGGCCTACCAGGAAAACGACGCTCGCGAGCTGCGCTTGCTCGCGCAGCCGATCCTGCAATACCACGATCCGCAGATGCCCGAGCGGGAAGGGGCCATCTTCGCTTTCGCGATGGATACCGATGCCGACGTGCTGCTGCTGATTGAGAACCGCGCCCGCGAGGGCAAGGCCGGCTGGGAATACGCCCTGGCCCGCGCGAACCCGTACGTCCTGAAAGTCTGGTGCGACGATGTGCTGATCTGGACGCAGAAGCGGATCCTGTCGAACGGCGACCTGACGCAGACCTACATCATTGCCGGTCCGTACCCGCTGAAAGACGAATAGCAAACGGTCGACCGCCCGCCGCGGTTCCATTCACCCGGCCACACCCGCAAGGCCCGACGCCTGTGCACGAAACTCCGCTGCCTGCGCGTCCCACCAGCGTCCGCTGGACTGTCTTCTCACTCTCATTTTCGATCTCGGCACTGCTCTACCTGCATCGCTACGCCTTTGGCGTCATGAAGCCCATTCTGTCGGATAAATGGGGACTCTCGAATACCGAACTCGGTCAACTCGACAGCGCCTTTTCGGTGTGTTACACGGTGTTCCAGTTTCCGCTGGCGATTGCGGCCGATGCGCTGGGGGTCCACGTCCTGCTCACGGTGCTGATTCTCGTGTGGTGCGCGGGATTAATGCTCATGGGGTCGGCGGGCTCCGTCAGGGCGCTGTGGTACGCCCAGGCGATCCTCGGCACCGGCCAGTCGGCGGTGTATGCGTGTCTGAGCCGGATCGGCCGGACCTGGTTTCCCGCCGCGGTTCGCACGACGCTGCTGGGGGCGGTGGGAGTGACGGCGGGCCGGCTGGGGGCGCTGCTCTCTTCGCTGGTGTTTGCCACGCTGCTGCTCGGAATCTTCAAACTGACGCTGCCAAGCGCCTTCGGCATTCTGGTGGCCCTGGGTGTCGCCAACGCCCTGCTTTTTGCGCTGATGTTCCGCAACTCGCCCGGCCGGCATCCCGGCGTAAATGCACAGGAACTGCAGCTCATCGAAGGCAGCGACACACTGGATTCGGGGACCGCCGGCCGGATGACGGTTGGCGAGATGCTGCGCTCGATGTCGCCTCGCTCGGCGATCAATGTCGGCTGCCTGTGCGTGCAGACGACGTTGAGCACGATCGCCGACAATTTCTATTCCAACTGGATTGTGCTGTTCCTGTCGCAGGTGCATCACCTGAAGTACAATGAGATGGGGATTTCGTCGTCGCTGCCCCTGCTGGGAGGGGCGATCGCCGGGCTGATCGGCGGGGCGCTGAACGACCTGGCGATTTCGCGGACGAAAAACCGCCGCTGGTCGCGAACGGGCGTGGCGTTCGCGGGCAAGGGGATGGCGGCCGCGCTGACGTTCGCCGCGCTGTTCTATTACGACCGGCCCTACGTGTTCTGCCTGTTCCTGTTCTTCGTGAAACTGTTCGGCGACTGGAGCCTGTCGTCGACGTGGGGGGTAGTGAGCGACATCGGCGGCCGGGCCACGGCGTCGGTGTTTGCCTTCAACAATTCGGTCGCCAGCATCGGCCAGATCGCCGCGCCCCTGGCCTACGGATACATCGCCGACCGCTTCGGCTGGCAATGGGTGATCGTCGCGATGGGAGCGACGTACGTTCTGTGCGCCCTGTCGTGGCTGACAATCGACTGCACGATTCCTGTCGTGCGCGTCGATGCTGGGAATGCGGAGTTCGGAATTCGGAGTGCGGAATGAGAACTGCGTAGCGTGGGCCGAACGAAGGCATTCAAGCGACTGAATTCCGCATTGACCGCCGACCCCCGGTAGGGGGTCACAGATTGTAGCCGGGGGTTGAGTCCGCCTCAGCGGACGATTCCCCCGGTTTGTGCCAAATCTCGGTGTCCGACCCCGAAAGGGTCGCAGAATCGCGCGAAATTTGTTGTGCGCGGACTTGCTCGAGAAGCCATTTGCCTAAGCGGCGCGGCCCGCGCCGATGCGGATCCGCTCTGGCGCTTTCAGGACATGCATCCAGATACGAATGCCCGATGGACTCGGGCCCCAATCCCAATTGCTCTCGCAAAGCGACGCATTCACGTGCAGATTTCAAAAGGTGCTCGGCGGTCTGCGAAAGTTGCGCAACATTGAAATCATGTGGATTGAACTCTGAATTCATGAATAACAAAAGTGCACCACTTTCAACTGCATCTGGCAGTACGCTCAACAACGTTGAGCGGAGTTCGGACTCTGCAGCTTCCAACTCAGCTTCGAGTTTCTTAACGCGGGCTTGTTTCATGGAATCCAGTCGGCGAGCTCTGCGAGCGCCGCTTTCTCCGAAAGCTTTCGGGCAGCCGCGCGGATGTTTGATGGAACCCAGTCGGGAAAAGGGACTTCTTCTGTGACGTGACGTCCCGATCTCATGTGGATTTCGCGCACCCGCGCGAGGCGATCAGCTGGTAGCCGGCCCGCCACCCGAACGAGAGCGGGCCACAATCGCCGGTGGACAAGCGTGACTTTGCCTTTGATCAGGCGACACACGAGGACGTTTTCGTTGTCGCGAATGGCACGCGTCACGACAAAAATCTGGCGTCCTTTCGGATGAGACCACCAGCTCCCGCGAATCGGCTCTCCGGCGATGGACTCGGCAAGCGACGGGACGGGCCCCTGCGCCGCCTCGAGGACGACACCGTGCTTGCGAACAAAAGCGAGCGCCTGGCGTGCAGTCAGGACCAGTGCCTGGTCACGCTGAATGGTCATGGAATCCTGGTCTCAATTTGACGAGCTGCCTCCAACTCCTGCCAGAGGCTTTCGAATATTCGCGCCTGCTCGGGTGTAACGTCTTGGAGAAAACTGGAACGCTCGGCGCGCCAGTAATAGTCGTGCAACCCCGCATGCTCCAGGTTCTGAATGAGATGCGGCAAGTTGTGCAAGTGGTCGGCAAGCGCACGGGCATACGTCAGGTCCTCTGTCGCGCGAATCGCCAGGAGGCCCTGATACAGAATATCCGTGTAGATCTCTCCGCTTCGGCGAGGTATTTTTTCGGGAGACATGCGGAATTCTGCTTATCGACTTGGGATCAGCGACCCGGCGCAAGCGGTTCGCAACGACCATCAAGAAATTTGCTGAAACTGGATTGGAGAATATGACTCGATTCAACCAGTTTGGCAGATTTTGGGGTTGATTGCAAAAACTCTGAAGCTCGACTCGCACGGGTGAGCAACGTCTGTCAGCCGCGCGACCCCCCTTACCCCCCCTTGCTAAGGGGGGGAGTGTCGCGCACGTGTCCGGCGCGAATGGTCGCGGTCGCTTCCCAGCCGCCGGCGGAGCGGGAGTGGTTGCGGCTGTCGAACAGGGGCCGCTCGTTTGGGTTCAAGCGCAGGATGGTCAGGTCGGCGCAGGAGCCGGGGCGCAGAGATCCGATTTCATTCGCGCGGCGGAGGATTTGTGCCGGCGCGGATGTTACCGCGGCGAACACGCGGTTATCGGGCATGCCGGCGGCGCGCAGTTTAGACATCACCAGCGGCAGGTCGTGGATCGGCGTCTGGCCGAGGTGGCTGGCCTGCAGATCGGTTGAGATCGTGTCGGGTTCGAATCCGTCGTTGAGGGCTGCCTGGGCCACATTGAAATCGAAAGACGCGCGGCCGTGACCCACGTCGAACAGGATCCCGCGCGCACGCGCGTCGCGAACTGCCGGTAGCACACGGCCATTCTGCACGATGCAGTGTGGCGTGCTCCGAAAACAATACGTGACGACGTCGCCAGGGCGGAGCAGCGCCAGTTGCTCTTCGAGCGGCCAGTCTTCGGGACGGCGCATGCCGTACAGGATCGGCAGGCCGGTTTGCTCAGCGGCCAG
>JACQFH010000319.1 GCA_016200145.1 Planctomycetia bacterium
CGCGGCTCTGCGAATGTTGCGTGGGCGACCCTGCTTGGCCAGGTCCTGCCCGGCAGACAGAACCTACCTATGGCTTGCGGCGGGTTCTGCAGCGTGCCAGACTGGGAATGCGGCCATTCGCGCGCTCACTCTCTAATCCTCCGGCAATCACAATGACTCTGCAGGCGGACGACCCACAGTCGGCGGGACCGGTCTCGGAACGGACCTTGCCCTGGCTGATCCTACTGTTCGTGGGGAGCGGCTGCGCGGCGCTGATCTACGAGATCATCTGGTTTCAACTGCTGACTCTGGTGATCGGCTCGTCGGCCGTGTCGCTGGGCGCCTTGCTCGGAACGTTCATGGGGGGCATGTGCCTGGGGAGTCTGCTCTTGCCGCGCGTCGTGTCGGCACGCCGCAATCCGCTGCGCGTCTACGCCGCGCTCGAGCTCGGCATTGGCGTCATCGGCGTCGCCGTGCTGTTCGGCATGCCGCTGGTGGGTTCGACGTATTCCCAATTGATGGGGCACGGCGAGCGAGGCATCCTGCTGCGGGGGTTCGTCGCGGCGGTGTGCCTGTTGCCACCGACATTCCTGATGGGAGCCACGCTGCCGGCCATCGCCCGCTCGATCGAGACGACGCGCGAAGGCGTGTCGTGGCTGGGGTTCTTCTACGGCGGGAACATTGCCGGGGCCGTGTTCGGCTGTCTCTTGGCGGGGTTTTACCTGCTGCGGGTGTATGACCTCGAAATCGCGACCTATGTCGCGGCGGCGATCAACGGCGGCGTGGCCGTCTTCGCATTCTTGCTGGCCAGGTGGGCGCCGCAGCGCGGCCCTGTACCTGAGCCCGACGCCGCGACGGTTCGAACGCCGGCAACAGCCTGGACGGCGTATCTGGCGATCGGACTCTCGGGCCTGTGCGCTCTGGGCGCCGAGGTCGTCTGGACGCGCCTGTTGTCGCTGCTGCTGGGAGGCACGGTCTACACATTTTCGATCATTCTGGCGGTGTTCCTCGTGGGGCTCGGGATTGGCAGCAGTCTGGGTTCGTGGTTCGGGCGAACGAGCGCGCGGCCGGCGCTGGCATTGGGCGTGTGCCAATTGCTGCTCGGCGCGGCGATTGCCTGGACGGCGTGGCAGCTTGCCGAATCGCTGCCCTACTGGCCGATCCGGCCATCGCTTTCGACCAGCCCGTGGTACAACCTGCAGCTCGATCTCTTGCGGTGCCTGTGGGCCGTGCTGCCCGCGGCCTGCCTTTGGGGCGCGAGCTTTCCGTTGGCGCTGGCATCAGCCGCGTCGCCGGGGCAAGATCCCGGGCGCCTCGTCGGCCGGGTGTACGCCGCCAACACCGTGGGCGCGATCATCGGCGCCGTTGCCTTCAGCATCGTGCTGATTGTGAGGGTCGGCACGCAAGATTCACAGCGCTTGCTGATGGGGCTGTCGGCCCTGTCGGGGGCGGTGGTCCTGATGCCGGTCGTCTGGGTACGATCGCGCGGAACCGGGCTTAACTTCGCGCGGTGGTTCGCGCGATCTGTCGCGGGGACCGTTGCCATCGCCGCGGCTGTGGCGCTCGCCGCCTGGGGCGCACAAAAAATCCCGGAAATTCCCTGGGAGCTGATCGCCTACGGGCGCAATTTGCCCACCGAACTGGGACGCGGCATGATGGTTTACCGCGGTGAAGGCAGGAATTCGTCGGTCGCCGTATCGGTCCTCTGGGACGGCGTTCGCAATTTTCACGTCAGTGGCAAGATCGAAGCGTCGAGCGAGCCGCAGGACATGCGTCTGCAGCGGATGCTGGGGCACATTCCGGCGATCGTGCATCCTCACCCCAAAACGGTGCTGGTCGTCGGCTGCGGGGCAGGCGTGACCGCCGGGTCGTTTCTGGTACACCCCGAAGTCGAGCGGGTCGTCATCTGCGAGATCGAGCCGCTGATCCCGAAATACGTCGTGCAGTACTTCAAAGACGAGAACTACAACGTCGTTAACGACCCTCGCGTGCAGGTGGTTTACGACGACGCGCGGCATTTCATTCTGACCACGCGCGAGAAATTCGACATCATCACGTCGGATCCGATCCATCCCTGGATGAAAGGGGCCGCGACGCTTTACACAGAAGAGTATTTCGAGCTCTGCAAGCAGCATTTGAATCCGGGGGGCATCCTCACGCAGTGGGTGCCGCTCTACGAGAGCAATCCGGACGCCGTCAAGAGCGAGCTGGCAACGCTGTTCAAGGTCTTCCCCGAGGGCACGATCTGGGGCAACGACGCGCGGGGACAGGGGTACGACGTCGTGCTCCTCGCACAGAATGAGCCGTTGCGCGTCGACGTCGACCGGCTGATCGAGCGGCTCAACCAGAACGACCACGCCCGCGTAGCGCGATCGCTGAACGACGTCGGGTTCCTCTCGGTGTTCGACCTGCTCGGCACGTACGCCGGGGGCGCCGCCGACCTCACCCCCTGGCTGAAAGACGCACAGATCAACCACGACCGGAACCTGCGGCTGCAATACCTCGCCGGGATGGGGCTCAATTCGATCCGGGAAGGGGCGATCTACGAAGACATGCTGAAGCACCGCACGTTCCCCGAGAGACTGTTCGTCGCCTCGGAACGCAGCCGGGCCGAGTTGAAACGCCGCCTCGGGGCGAAGTGATGCGCGCGCTCATGCGACTGCCCTCCCCGCGGATGGGCGATTGCCAATTGACGTTCGTGTCGCGCTCGGCCATCGACGGGGCCCGCGCCCTGGCGCAGCACGCCGCCTACCGGCAAGTGCTCGAAGAGTGCGGCGCCCGGGTCGAGACGCTGGAGGCCGACCCCGACCTGCCCGACTGCGTCTTCATTGAAGACACCGTCGTTGTCCTCGACGAAGTGGCGATCGTCTGCCAGCCCGGAGCAGAATCGCGACGCGCGGAAACGACCGCCGTCGAATCCGCACTGCGAAACGATCGCCCGATCGAACGCATCGAAGCGCCGGCGACGCTCGAAGGAGGTGACGTCCTGCGCGTGGGGCGCACGCTGCTCGTGGGCCTCTCGTCGCGCACAAACGCCGCGGGTGTCGAACGGCTGGCCGAGATCGCCGGGCGACGCGGCTACACAGTGCGAGGAGTCCCGGTCACAGGCTGCCTGCACTTCAAGACCGCCTGCACCGCGCTCCCCGACGGCCGGCTGCTGATGAACCCGGCATGGATCGACGTCGCCGCCGTTCGCGAGTTTCACCGCGTTGCTGTTCCGTATGCCGAACCGTGGGGCGCCAACATCGCATGCCTCGAAGACCAGGTGCTCGCCGCCGCGGCTCACGTCGAAACCGCCGACCTCATTCGCCGCCTGGGCTTCCCACTCCGCACCGTCGACCTCGACGAATTCGCCAAAGCCGAAGGCGGGGTCACGTGCCTGAGTATTCTACTGCGCCCGTAGGGCAGGTTTTCCAACCTGCCGGTCGCTGGAGTTCAGGCTTCAGCCTGCGCTCTTGCCGGGTCGATTGCAGCATTTCAACCTTGGCAGGCTGGGGGAGCGCTCAACGGTTGCAATCGTACGATCCACCTCCAGTTGCGCAGGCTGAAGCCTGAACTCCAACATGCATCAGAGACGTTCGATACGCGCTCCCCTATCGGGTCGCGGTTAAACAATGTAAGTTGCACTGTCATTCTGGACGATCATTCTCTGGACCCTCCGATGCCTCCCGCCCCCGCAGCCAAACCCGATCTCAGCCGCGCGGCCATCTTGCAGCGCCTGCGGGCCAAGGTCGCGCAGGGGCTGCCGATCGTGGGCGGGGGCGCGGGGACCGGTATCTCGGCGAAATGCGAGGAAGCCGGCGGCATCGACCTGATCGTGATCTATAACTCCGGCCGCTTCCGCATGGCGGGGCGCGGGTCGCTGGCCGGCATGCTCCCCTACGGCAACGCCAACGAGATCGTCCGCGAGATGGCGCATGAAGTGCTCACCGCGGTAAGGCACACGCCCGTGCTGGCGGGGGTGTGCGGCACCGATCCGTTCCTGCTGCGGGAACCGTTTCTGCGCGAGATCAAGCAGATGGGTTTTTCCGGCATCCAGAATTTCCCCACCGTGGGTCTCTTCGAAGGGGCGTTTCGCGCCAACCTCGAAGAAACCGGCATGGGCTACGAAATGGAAGTCGAATGTGTCGCGCTGGCCCGCGAGCTCGATCTGCTCACGTCCCCTTACGCCTTCACCGTCGACGAGGCGCAGCGCATGACCCGCGCGGGGGCCGACATCGTCGTGGCCCACATGGGGCTCACCACGAGCGGCACGATTGGCGCGCGAACGGCCAAGACGCTCGATCAATCAGTCGGCGAAGTGCAGGCCATTACCGACGCCTGCAAGGCGGAACGGGCCGACTGCCTCGTTTTGTGCCACGGCGGCCCGATCGCCAACCCCGACGATGCCCAGTACATCCTCGACCGCTGCCGCGGCGTCGATGGCTTCTACGGCGCCAGCTCCATGGAACGCCTCCCCACCGAAATCGCCATCACCGAACAGGTGAAAAAGTTCGAGCGTTTGCGGCTGAAGAACCCGGGTTAATTGGACAGCACCCCGAATGGGGTGCCAGATATTCGCCGGTGTTTGTCGCGCAGCGACCGCTCACGTGGCATAGGCTACCAGCCTGTGAATCCTTGCGAAATTATGACAGGCTGGAAGCCTATCCCACAGATCTCAAACTGCCGTCAGACCCGTGGCGTCACTTTCCCTTGCGAGCCGTTCGCACGACGCGGAAGCCGCTTTCGGGGTAGCCGAGTCCTTCGGGCCATCTTCGGCGGACCGACGAACGGTAATCGCCGTTGGGAACGCTCCAGAAGCAGCCGCCGCGCAGCGGACGAAATGTGACGTTGCCTTCGCTCTGCGGATCGACGACGGCCGTTGCTGAATAGGGCACGAACCGCGCGTCGCACCATTCCCAGGCGTTGCCGTGCATGTCATAGAGGCCCCACGGGTTCGGTTTTTTCGTGGCCACCGGGTGGGGCAGGTCCTGGCTGTTGCCCCGGATCCAGGCGTAGTCCGACAGGTAACTCACGTTGTCGCCGAAACTGAAGGCCGTGTTTGTCCCGCCGCGGCAGGCGAATTCCCACTCGGCTTCGGTCGGCAGGCGATACGTCTCCCCTTCACGTTCCGCCAGCTTCCGGCAGAATCTCTCGGCGTCGAACCAGCTCACGTAGGTGGCAGGCCAGGTCTCATCATCGACCGCCATTTTCTTGCCCCGCCAGGGGGTCGTGCCCATCACTTCTTTCCACTGCTTCTGCGTCACCTCGGTCATGCCGATCGCGAAAGGCTTCGTCAGCGTTACGTCGTGCCGGGGCAGGTCGTCTTGAGCCAGGTTTTCGAGGCGGACCACTTCGTCGTCGCGCGGCGATCGCCCCATGACGAATTCACCCGGCGGGATGAGCCGGAATTTCATCCCAATCGAATTCTCGGATTCGACCGGCGCCTCGAGGTGCGCGCTCCACGCTTCCTGATGCTGGCGGGCCCGCGCAGCATCGAACGGGACGATCGCCGGCTGCGGCGCATGGGAAGGCCAGCCATGCCAGCCGGCTGCGGTTGCGGCGGGCACGACGAGCTCGACCTTGTGAAAGATCACCGGGTCGTACGTCGACCCCAGCCCGATCGTTCCCTCGCCGATCAACCACGGGCGCGGAATGCCCAGGTCCGTCCCGTTTGTCGCATGCCGGACCACCAGCTTGCCGTCGATCGTGGCGGCGATGAAGTCGCGGCGGACCTGAACGACCGACGTGTGGCGCTGTCCGCGGCGGACGGACGTCGGGCCGCCAATGATGTTTTTCCCATCGCTGTTCAGCGGATGATCTGCGACTGTGTCAAATCCGTCGAATTTGCCCCCCCAGGCCCCCATCAGGAACGTGCAGCTTCGGCCGCCTGCCGTGAACAATTGCAGGATGTCGTTCCCGCCCTGCGCGGTGAACTCGATGCGGAAGTCGTACTCGGCCGGCGGAGTGTAGGGCAGCTTGACGCGGGCATACGACGCCTTCCCGTCCACGGCCAGGCCGCTGGCAGACTTCGTCCAGATTCCATGCACTGCGTCGCGCTCGACCTCCACCAGCTTCAGCAGATCGACGACCTGGTCGGGCTCATTTGGCGCTGACGGCTCAGCGATGTTTTTGGCCGTCTGCCGCACGGCCTCGACCGACAGCGCGATGCGGAATCCCCAGCCGTCAGTTTTCGTGCGCGGTGCAAAGCCGGCTTTGTTTGCTGAGCCCGCCGACGAATCGAACCATCCGGAGCCGCGAGCCACGCGAAGCTGGCTTCCTGCCTGCGCACCGTGCGGATCAATCGCCGGCGTATTTGCGAATTGTTCGTAATACGTCTGTTCCCAGCGGTCGTGGACCCATTCCCAGACGTTGCCGTACAGGTCATAGAGGCCGAACGGGTTCGCGGGGAGTTCTCCTACCGCATGCGTTCGGTCGCCGGAGTTCCATTTCATCCACGCCACGGCGGTCAACCCGCCGATGTTTTCTCCGGTCCACCACTCGGTGGTCGTTCCCGCGCGGCAGGCGAATTCCCATTCGGCTTCGGACGGCAGCCGGTAGCTATTCCCCTTTAACTCGCTCACCGTTTCTGCGTCGCGCGCGTATGACGGCTTTAGATTCTCAATCTCGCAGAGTTTTACGCAGAATTCCGCCGCGTCATTCCAGCTCACGTTCTCCACCGGAAGGGAGCGCGTGTCGAGCCCGGCCACTTTTTCGGCCCGATCTTTCACGGATCCCGTGGCGGCAAAAGCTGACGGGTTCCGGCCAAGGACCGTCTCGTAATCATGCTGCGTCACTTCGTGCATGCCGATGTAAACCGGCTGCGTCAGAATCACCTGATGCCGGGGTCCTTCACTTTTGGAATTGGGTTGCCAACTTTCCCATTTCGGACCCAGCTTTTCCAAAATCGCCTGCACTTCTTCAGGGCTTCTTCCCATTAAAAACTCGCCCGGCGGGATCAGGCGGAACTTCATCCCGATGGAATTCTTGTACTCGACGGGTACGCCGAGATGCTCGGCCCAGGCCTTCTGATGCTGCTGCGCCTGCTCGGCGGTGAAGGGAGCGATTGCAGGAGGAGGCGCGTCGGCAGGCCAACCGTGCCACACAGCCGATTCAGGCGGTTCCTTCGTCTCCACTTGCGCCACGTCTGCGCGAGGCACCAGCTTCACTTCGATCGGCGGGTTATTTCCCTTCCGCAATGTAAATTTCTGCGTGAACGTCTCGAACCCGCCTTTGGTAACTTTGAGCAGGTGCTCTTTCTCATCAGCCGAGACTTTGATCGGTTCGTCGCCGACGCCCGTGCGGATCGTGATCTTCTTCTGGCCGTCGACCGTCACTTCCGCGCCGGCGATTTCCGGCTGATCCATCGTCAGCACGATCGTCCCCGCCGGCGTCTTGATCAGCAGCACGATCCCGTAGACGAGCAAGAGCGCCGCCAGGCCGCCCGCGGCGATCTTCACGCGCCGGTCGCGCCACCAATTCCCTCGCGCCGCCAGCGGTCTCCCATGCCTGGCCGTATCCGTCTCGACGAGCGCCGACGATAGATTCACCCGGGTCGTTGCATCGGGAGGCAGCGGCGCATCGCGCCGGTGTGGAACCGCGGGCGGATGAGAAACCGCCCGGGCGCTCAGGCGCGCCAGATCGCAGCCGGAAGCGAACGGCGCCAGCGCCGCGGCGACTTCCGCTGGCGTCGCATACCGGTTCGCCGGCGCCTTCGCCAGCAGCCTGTCGACAACGGCCGCAAGGCCGGCCGGAAGGTCGGCCCGTCGGCCGGCGATCGCCGGCGGCGTCCGCTGCACGTGGGCCATGATCTTCTTGAGTGGAGTATCGAACTCTTTGCCGCTGAAGGGCGCAGTTCCCGTCAGCAGCTTGTAGAGCGTGCAGCCCAGCGAATACAGGTCGGCCCGGATATCCACGCCGTGCGTATTTTCCGCCTGCTCGGGGGAGACATAATCCGCCGTCCCCATGAGCTGGCTGGTGGCCGTCAACTCGGCCCCGGCGGGTTGTTGTGGATCGTGCAGCAGGGCCAGACCCAGATCGAGGATCTTCACCTGGCCGCCCGTCGTCAACATCAGGTTCGACGGCTTGATGTCCCGGTGCACAAGCCCGTGTTCATGCACGTGCTCGAGGCCCAGGGCCGCCTGACGGATCAGCTCGCAGGCATCGGGGACGGGGAGCGGCCCGAGACGCGAGACGAGCGCGCCCAGGTCCAAGCCTTCAACGTATTCCATGACGAGAAAATGCGTCCCGTCCGCTTCTCCGGCATCATGGGCGCTGACGATGTTCGGGTGTTGCAGCTTGCCGACCGCTTTCATCTCGCGCTGAAATCGCGACACTCCCTGCGAATCGCGAAGCCGGTCGGGCGTCAGCACCTTGATCGCCACGGTCCGCTCCAGCCGCTCGTGAATCGCCTTGTAGACCGCTCCCATGCCTCCTTCGCCCCGCTTTTCGAGAATCCGGTAGTCCCGGATGCGGACGATGGCCGGGAGATTCAGGTTCGTCTCGGCGACCGCCGAAGAGGAATCATCGAGCAGCTTTTCTGCCGCCGCCATGGCGCGTTCGCAGGCGGCCGGGATGGCCAGCGGCTGGCCCGCGGCCGGAATTCGCAACTGTGAGGCGAGCGTGTCCCCCTTCACGTCCAGCGTTTCGACAACTTCCCGGCACGGCGCGCAGTGTTCCAGATGATCGGCGACACGTTCGATCGCCGGTTCATTGAGTCGCCCGGCCAGAAACGCCGACAACTCATCGCGGGATGGACATTTCGCTCCTGGCATACGACCGCTCCCAAAGGTTCGCCGGGTAAGACGATGGCGGCGAACCTGTATGATCCCTGAACGCGAACGTGTGACAGGTAATTTCGTGTGCGAGGAACTTCTACAGGTACACGTGTTCAGAAACACATCGCTTAACTGCGTCCGGAGTGGGCAAATCGTTTAACCGCGCCGCGAAGGGAAGCGCGTATCGCAGACTGAAGTCGCATGCTTGGGTTTGCGCCCCGCAGGACAATTCGCGTCAGTTTTCACGGCCGATTGACACGCGCTCCCCTCCGAACATTCCTGGCAAAGCCGGCCTCCGCCGGCTTTCAGGATTGTCCTTCGGGTCGCGGTTAAACAACCCGAATGTGATCCAGTTGACAAATCATAATTGTGGTTACATCGCCTCCGGCGGATCGGCCAGGGCTTCCCGCAGTCGCCGGAAGACGCGCGATCGGGCTTTGCGGACCGCGGTGGATGTCATTCCCAGAGCGGCCGCGACGTCTGCGGTTGATTGGTCTTCGACGGCAGAGCGCCAGAAGGCCTGCCAGGTGCGCTCTTCGAATTCGAGTCGAATGAGATCGAGCGCCCGGCGCAGCACGGCCCCTCGGGACTCGCGCGAATCGTCGTCCGACATAGGGTCGGTGGCGACCGGGATTTCATTGAGCAGGTCATGATGTTCCGAGCCGCCGACGGCGACTGGTTCGCCGGCGCGCCGGCGGTTCAGGTCATGGACCTTATTGCGCGTAATCACGCGCAGCCAGCCGCGAAACGTGTCCCCCGGCCGATCGCGCCGGAAGTCGCCAATCGAGATGGCGACCGAGCGAAACACCTCCTGAACGACGTCGGCCGCGTCTTCGCTTTGCAGCCCCGCTCGCGCGCACCACGAATACACCAGGGGCGCATACAAGCGCACGAGCTGCCGCCAGGCTTCGACATCTTTGAAGCGAACCCGGTCGAGCAGGCTCGAAGAAGTCGAATCAAACGTCTCCGGCGATTGTGACATCGATCAACCGGCCCAGCCTCGATGTGGAAATTCCCTTCCGCCAGGAATCAGCGGATTTCATTCTGCCCCAATCGATGCCGCGGCACAATCGTTGGAGTTCAGGCTTCAGCCTGCGCTCTTGCCGGGTCGAGAGCACGATTGCAGCCGTGGGGAGTCGATGCTGCGCACCACGGATGCAATTGTGTGATCGGTTTCCAGTTGCGCAGACTGAAGCCTGAACTCCAACGCTACTCCGTCGCCGTCCGCTTTTCTTCGGGAGCGGCGTGGGGGCTGGCCGGCGGAGTCACCGAAACCGGGGTCGGCACGGGCGTAATGGCCGGCGCCGCGCCGGCGGGGTGCGGGTCTTCCTGAAAGTAGACGTACGGGAGCATCGCGGTGGCCAGCTCGGGCCGCTGATGGAAATCAGAAAATGAATGGTGCCAGGTCGTGAACTCGGCCGAGTTCAATTCGACGACTTTCGCGCCCAAGGGCCCCAGCGCCAGGCGGTCGTCCTGCCCCAGGCCGTCTTTACCAAGGGCCCGTTCACCGGACCACTTCCGGGCTGGGTACATCGTGAGCCACGAGTCGCGCGAGTTCCGCATCAGCAAGACGCGCTCGGGGACCACCAGCGCCTGGCCGTAACGCTGGCCCGGGTTCAGCCAGTCGTAGTCGATCGCGGCGGCGATCAGCACGGCCCGCAGGCGCGGCGGACAGGTGCATCCGACAGGCAGCACCAGGCCTTCTTCGAGTGCGCCCCCGCCCAGAAGATGCAACGCCGCAACGGCCGCCCGCGCTCCGTGGCTGTGCCCCACGATGCACACCTGCTGCGTCGGCGGCAATTGTGTCGCCAATTTCGCCAGGTACACGCCGTGTGCTCCGCTGCGCCGACCCAGAATGGCAATCTCTACCGGCAGCAGTATGGGCATGTTGCCGTCGCTCGGCCACGTGAAGAACACCACCTGCAACGGGTTGCCACGGTTCGCGCAGCGCAGCCAGTGGTGAATCTTCCGGCTTTCGGCGACGACGTCGCGCCAGCGGTTGTAGCTGCCGTGCACCACGAAGCACACCGGCCGGTCGGGCCGGACCGACGCCAGAAACGCCTGGCCCGGCTCGCGCACCAGGTTTTGCTCCGACGTGCGATGGAAGAACGACAGGCAACTGCACGCATCCGCCGGCACGGTGGCACCGTCGCAGCCGCGGCTGCTGACGATCCAGTAGTCGCAGTCGCAGTCTCCGTGGCCAACCGGGATTACGGCCTGAGCCGCGGGCACGGTCGGGGTCGCGGGCGAAACGACGACCGTCTTCGGAGTATTCGACTCGACGCTCGAAGACGGGCCGTCGCTGGAGGCGGTCGACGCTGGCGCGGCCGCCGTTTTCGTCGCCGGCGCGGGTTCCCCTTTCGCGGCGGCCGGGCGGGGCTGCGCCTGCAATTTCCACTTGCCTGTCGGTTTCCAGCTCCGGTGTAAGCTCGCCTGCGGTTTTTCGGCCGGTTTCGCTGCTGAGGCCGGCGGGTCTTGTGCGCAGACCGTCATCGCGTGCACGGCAAGTGCAATCGCGACGATCGGGATGCGCATCAGTTTCGACAAGTCAATCGCACCGATCCGGGAGGCAGGGGCGGCCGCGGCAGGGATTTCCGGGCGACACAACCACGCAGGGCCCGAACTCGAAGAACCCTAGCACACGAGACAATCGGGGAAAGGCCCGCGGCGTCTTTGGTCGCGACAAACGGCGAATCTCTGCACCTGTCGTGACGGACTGTGTCGCCACAGAAACCTTGCCGCCTGGCAAAACTTTGCCGCGCAGAAAAACCCTGCCGGTTCTGTCATGCGGATGATCGACCTGGACTGCCGACCGGAGCAAAATTGCAAACGGATGTCCACAATCGGACGGAACGAGAATGCGGCCACGGATGAAACACGGATCGAACACGGATACGGACGGCCTGTCGTTGATGCGTGTTTCATCTGTGGAAATCTGTGAAATCTGCGGATCGAGTTTTCGTCAGGCTCCCGACGATTTTCGAATCCGTGTTTCATCCGTGTTTCATCCGTGGCTAAACTGATTTCTTCCGGCCGCATTCGATCCGACCGACAAAGCTTATGACGTCCCCTGCACCCGATTATCGTCCCACGGCGTCGCTGGCCATGCTGCAATTGCGGGCGCGACTGCTGGCGAGTGCGCGGCGCTTTTTCGATTTGCGTGGATATTTCGAGGTCGATACGCCCCTGTTGTCGCACGACCGGGTTGTCGATCCGCATCTTGAGCCGTTCCGCGTCGAACAGGGTTCCACAGCGCTGTATTTACAGACGTCTCCTGAATTCGGGATGAAGCGGTTGCTGACGGCGGGCGCTCAGGCGATCTACCAGATCGGCCACGTGTTTCGCGCTGGCGAATCGGGTCGGCTGCACAATCCCGAATTCACGATGATCGAGTGGTATCGCGCAGGAGACACGCATCTCGATCAGATGCAGGTCGTCGAAGACCTGGTCGTCGAGTTGTTCAAGTCCGCGGCCGGGGAGCCCTGGACCGGCGCGGCGACACGTCAGCCGCAGGCCCCTTTCGTGCGAACGACGTATCGTGAGGCGTTCCAAAAACATTCCGGCTGCGACATCAACTCGCTCGACGGCGCCGGCCTGGCCGCGCTGGCCCGGTCGAAAAGCGTTTCGTCCCCGGCGAGCCTCGACACGAGCGACCGCGATGGGTGGCTCAATCTGCTGCTGGCGGAACTGGTCGAGCCGCACCTCGGTCGCAAGCGGCCCGAGTTTCTGATCGACTATCCCGCGTCGCAGGCGGCCATCGCCCGGATTCGCAACGACGATCCACCGGTCGCCGAGCGGTTCGAGCTGTACCAGGGCGGGATTGAACTCTGCAACGGCTATCGCGAGCTGACCGATGCCACGGAGCTGCGGCGGCGGATGGCAGCCGAATCGCGCCGCCTGGCGGCCGCCGGTCAGCCGCCCCTGGCGATGACGAGCCGGCTGCTGCAGGCGATGGAGGCGGGCCTGCCGCCGTGCGCCGGGGTCGCGCTGGGCTTCGACCGCCTGCTGGTGCTGGCCGCCGGGGCCGGTTCGCTCGACGAAGTCATCCCGTTTCCGTTTTCGCGCGCGTGATATCGGACTCGGCAGGACGCCTGAATGCTTGAGATCGAACCCGCCTCGACCGGCACGAACGGCCAGGCAATTGCGTCGCGCTCGGCAAGCCTTCCGGTGGATTCCCCCAGGAGAAACCCGCATGCCTGAAACCCAGCTCACACACAAAGGTCCCTGGACGCACCGGTTTCTGGTGCACTTGTTTACCGTTGTTCTGACGGTGCTCGTCTACTGGCTGCTGGGATTTATCGTCGACGACATCGGGAGCTGGCCCGGCCCGCAATACACAGACGTCGAACAGCGGCTGCTCGACCAGACCCTGGTAGCCAAATCGCAGGAACTGCACACGACAATTGCCGATATCGAGCGCCGTGTCAGCAATCAAAAGTCCCGCCAAAGCATCCTCGGTGACAGCACTGCCAGTTCACAGAAGACCATGAACCAGTTATTGGAGATCCAGCGGCTGGCTTTGCAGAAAGATGTGACCCCAACGCCGGAGGAAGCGAAAGCTCTGGCTGACAGCGAAGAACTGTTTCTGTCGAATCAGAAACAGTACCAGTTGCTGAACGCTGAAATCGCCGATCTCAATGCCCAGTTGCAGGACGTCGAGCAGCAGCGCCGCGACCTCGACAAGACGCTGGAGGGTCAACGCGAGCCCATCCGGCGTGAATATGAGGCCCTGCTCCGGGTACACGACCTGAGGATGGCGGCGATCAAACTGGGGGCACTTGTTCCGCTGCTGGTCGTCGCCCTGATCCTGTTCCTGAAACGGCGCGGCAGCCTGTACGCACCGCTTGTCTACGCATTCGGCATCGCGCTGATGCTGAAAGTTGCTCTGGTGATGCACGAGTATTTCCCGTCGCGGTACTTCAAATACATTTTGATCGTGATTTGTCTGATCGTCGTCACACGGATGCTCGTGTCCCTGTTGAGAATGATTGCCTTTCCGAAGCGAGACTGGCTGCTCAAGCAGTACCGCGAAGCGTACGAGGTATTTCTTTGTCCGGTCTGCGACTACCCGATCCGCCGCGGCCCGCTGAAGTATCTGTTTTGGACACGGCGCACCATCAAGAAACTGCACGTTCCACACGATCCATCCCTCCCGGGGTCTGCCAGCGATGAATCCTACACGTGTCCGATGTGCGGGACGAAGCTCTTCGAAGAATGTCCCTCGTGCCACGCCAACCGTCATTCGCTGTTGCCGGCCTGTGAGAAGTGCGGCGCCGAAAAAGTCGTGGCCCCCAGTCAGGTCGTTCGGCACTGAACCACCCGGTCTTCGACTGTCGGCTTGGTCTCACGTGCGGCGTGCTTAGTGCGTCAGGCTGAAATCTCGGGTAGAATCGGCCCGCACGCCGGGGAGATTCGGGTGGTCCAGTTGGCTCCCCGAAATCCAACAAGACCACCGGCAGGCCTGTACGACTCTGGGCCACGCGGATGCCCGTCCCCCTCGAACAATTCGTCAAACAGCTTCAAGACAGTGGGATCCTCGCCGGCGAGACCCTGCGGGACTTTCTACCCCCAAAGAGCGACCCCCAGGATGCCGAAGGGCTGCTCCGCGATCTGCTCGAACACGAGAAGCTGACCAGGTTCCAGGCCGAGCAGGTCTGGCAGGGACAGGGGAAGTCGCTTGTTCTCGATAATTACCTGCTGCTCGAAAAAATTGGCGCAGGGGGCATGGGCATTGTTTTCAAGGCCCGTCACCGCCGCATCAATCGCGTCGTGGCGATCAAGGTGCTGCCCGCCAACGTCATGAAGACGCCGGCAATTGTCGCCCGCTTCGAGCGGGAGGTGCAGGCCGTCGCCCGCATCAGCCATCCCAACATCGTCGCAGCCTTCGACGCCGGCCGCGCGGACGGGGTGCATTTCCTGGTCATGGAGTACGTCGCGGGGAGCGACCTGGCCGTCACGGTCAAGAAGCATGGGCCACTGCCGGTCGAGACAGCGTTGAACTACATCCTGCAAACGGCACGCGGACTGGAATCTGCTCACCGGCACGGGATCGTGCATCGCGACATCAAACCGGCCAATCTGCTGCTGGACCAGGCGGGAACGGTCAAGATCCTGGACATGGGCCTTGCCCGGTTGAGTACGGAGGGCGAGTCGGGACAGCCGGCCGATTTGACGAACACCGGGAACGTGATGGGGACGGTCGATTACATGTCGCCCGAGCAGGCCCTGGATACGAAATCGGCCGACGCGCGGGCCGACATCTACAGTCTGGGGTGCACGCTGTACTACTTGCTGACCGGGAAGGCGACGTATGACGGCGATACATTGATGAAAAAGCTGCTGGCCCACCGTGAGCATCCCATTCCCTCGCTGCGGACCCAGCGCCCGGAAGTGTCGGATCAGGTCGAAGCCGTCTTTTTCAGGATGGTGGCGAAGAACGTGGAGGACCGCTACCAGACGATGGCCGAAGTGATCGCCGATCTGGAAGCGTGCGGCGGCCGGCACCAGGGGCCATTCGGTGGGTCGCCGTCATCGGGATTAGCGACCCATGCCGGCGTGTCGACATTTTTGCAGGAGATCGGCGCGGCGACGCCCAAGGCGTCACAGCCGAACAAACCGGCGTCCCGGTTCGGCAAACGGCAGAACGCGGTGTGGATCGGCGGCGGCGCAGCGCTGGTCGTTCTGGCTGTCATGATTATCACGCTCAGCAGGAACGACAAAAGTGTCCCACTCGCCAAATCCGCCGGCAGGAATTCGATCTCCGCGAAGCCGGCGGATGACAAGGCGACTGCGGGCCTGGCGAACGAGGTCGTCGAAACGTGGCGGACACCGGCTTTCGAGAAATGGATGAAAGGCGTGGCAGCCCTGCCAGCCGGGGAACAAGTCACCGCCGTCGCCAGTAAATTGAAAGAACTCAATCCTGGTTTTGATGGAAAACTCACACACGCGGGTGGCGTCTGGGATGTCAGGGACTTGAAGATCGTCACCGACAATATTTCGGACATTTCTCCGGTTCGGGCGTTGGCGCGATTGAAAACGTTTACGTGTACTGGCAGCGGACCGGCCAAGGGAATACTCGCGGATCTGTCGCCGTTGAAAGGGATGCCTCTGGCGTCCTTGAGCTGCGTCTACTCGCAAGTATCCGACCTTTCGCCGCTGAAAGGCATGCCTCTGACAGAGCTGGAAATCTGGGCATCGCCGGTTTCCGACTGGTCACCGCTGACAGAGCTGCCTCTGACTTCGTTCAACTGCGGCGGCTCGCCAATAACCGATTTGTCGTTCTTGCAGGGGATGCCGTTGACGTTCCTGAATTGCTGCCAGACACGGTTATCCGACCTCTCTCCCATCCGTGGGATGAACTTGACGGAACTCGTCGCCCATAGCACGCAGGTGTCAGACCTTGCGCCGCTGAAAGGCATGAATCTCACGAACCTGAACATTTCAAATACGCCGGTTTCCGACTTGTCGCCATTGCAAGGAATGCCCCTGACAATCGTGCACGTTAACAACACGCCGGTTTCTGACCTGTCGCCGTTAAAGGAAATGCCGCTCAAGCACCTCAAATGCGACTTCAACCTGCACCGCGATTCGGACATCCTCCGCTCGATCAAGACCTTGGAAACGATCAACGACAAACCGGCGGCCGAGTTCTGGAAGAATGTTGATGCCCAGCAGGCTGCGTTCGACACCTGGGCACGGGACGTCGCCGTGTTGTCGCCGGAAAAACAGGTCCAGGCGGTCGCTGGCAAATTGCGTGAATTGAATCCCGCATTCGACGGGGGAGTCGCACATCAGATCGAAGAGGGAACGGTGACCGGTTTGCAGTTCGTCACCGATCACGTGGCCGACATTTCACCGGTGAGAGCATTGACGGGACTGAAGTCGCTGACATGCGACGGCTCGGCAAGTGGTGTCGGAAAACTCGCGAACCTCTCGCCGCTGAAGGGGATGCAAATCACAGCGTTCGCCTGCAATCACACGCGGGTTTCGGACCTGTCACCTCTGCGAGAATTACCCCTCACGGTTCTTTCCTGCAGCGGCACCAGAGTCACCGACCTGTCGCCGCTCGCGGGGATGCGACTGACGAGTCTCGACTGCGACCGCACGGCAATCGCCGATCTCTCGCCCCTGAAAGACCTGCGGCTCGAGAATCTGCGCGTTCAGGGGACGAACGTGACCGACCTGTCACCGCTTCAGGATCTGCCTCTCAAAGAACTGTGGTGCCGGTTCGATCCCGAGCGCGACCTGGCGATTCTCCGCTCGATCAAGACGCTGGAGCAGTTCAATGGCCAACCGGCGGCCAAGTTCCTGGATGACGCCGCGGCCCGGCAGGCCGCCTTCGCCGCGTGGATGCAGCAGGTCGCCGAGTTGCCCGCCGAAGAACAAGTGAAAGCCGTCGCAAAAAAGTTGCAGGAGCTCAATCCGGGTTTTGACGGGAAAGAAAAGCACGAAATTGTCGCCGGTACGGTGATCCAATTGGATTTTCGCACCGATCATGTGACGGATATTTCACCGGTGAGAGCACTGGTTGGACTCAAAGTGCTGATTTGCAGCGGCAGCAAGGCCGGCGCAGGCCAACTCGCCGACCTGTCGCCCCTGCGCGGAATGGCCTTGGCGACCGTATTCTGCAATGACACACAGGTTGCCGACTTGTCGCCCCTGATCGGAATGCCGCTGACGAGCCTGCAATGTCAGCGCACGTCTGTGTCCGATCTGTTGCCGCTGACAGGTCTGTCCCTCGAGGACCTCGCTATCGCCCTTACGCCGGTCCGGGATCTGTCACCGCTGCGGGGAATGCCGTTGCAGACGCTCCAGTGCTTTGACACGCCAGTTTCCGACCTGTCCCCCCTGGCCGGAATGCCGCTGAGAATGCTGAATTTCGAGCGCACGAAAGTGTCCAGCATTTCGCCGTTGAAAGGGATGCCGTTAACCTCTCTCGCATTTTCCGGAACGTACGTTTCCGACTTGTCGCCGGTTAAGGGCATGCCCCTCACGATTCTGTGGTGCGACATCACGTCGAAACGCCACGTGGACGTGCTCCGCTCCCTCAAGTCCCTGGAAACGATCAACGGCAAACCGGCGGCTGAATTCTGGAAGGTGATGGACATCGGCAAGTAGCAGGCACACGCCGTGTGCCGTCTGTCTTGCGTAGGGGGGACTTCAGTCCCCGCGTGACAGTTTTTCATGTGGACTGACGTCCACCCTACAAAATAAACAGCCTGCGACTATCGACGAAGTTGCCCCGGCCGCTGACGGGCGGCCGGGGCACTGCTCGCGCAATTTTCGTCCCTTCGCTCGTTCCCAGGCTCTGCCTGGGAACGCCGTGCCACAGAGGCTCTGCCTCGACCGATTGCGGCGACGCGAGGCAGAGCCTCCCGGCAGTGCGGTACCAGGCAGAGCCTGGGACCGAGGTAAAAGCGGCTCTGCTGCAGATCGACTTACTGGCGCTGCTTCTCCGGAACAGGAATCGGCTCCAGCGTATTTTCGCTCGATGGACGCGTCACGGATTTCTCGGGCCCGGGGAGTTCAGCCGGCCTCGCGCCCGGCGCACGTCCGGGCGCCGGCAGATTGTCGCTCGGCGGCGGCGTGGCGGACTTTTCGTTTCGTGCCGGGTCGACGGGAGATGTGAATTTCACCGAGTCGGAATTGGTCACCGGAACAGGACCGGTACGGGGCGCCGCACCCGGAAATCCGTTTGGTCCGGCAGGCGTCGCGCCGGGAAACGCATCCAGCCTGGTGCTGGTTCTCCTGGGAGTGGCCGTGCCACGCGGATGCAGCAGGCGCAGAAATTGTGCAACAACTGCCTGGTCTTCTTCGGACGCGGTGACCTGCAATACGTGGTTGGTGGCATCGTAGCGGACAAGTACGTCGCCGGTCACATTGCCGCCGAGAAAATCTGCAATCTGCTTAGCTTTGTGGTCAGCAAACCCTGGGTAAGTGGCTCGGATGAGCGCCACAGTAACGGGCTCACCCTCCTGCTGGTCGGGCGGTCTCTTGCCCTTGGCGACCCTCTCGACGTGATCGGGATGATAAACGTAGTTCTGAACCGCACCGGGATTCGCCTTGTCGGCCGGGACCGCTTTGTGCTCGGCTACTGCGGCTGGCGCGGGTTTTTTCGACCAGGTGATTCCCGCCGGAGCCTCTTTCACACCCTTCGCCCGAGTAGGCGAGGGGCCCGACTTCAGCTCGCGCAGCTCCGAAAGCAACGCATCAAACTTGTCTTCCAAGCGCTTCAGGCGATCTTCATTCGACGGTGGCGCGGCCTCGGTCGGCGGGAACGCGACCTCCACGGTAAACCGCTCCCCGGCACCCGGCTGCACCACGAATTCAGCCGCAGGTTCTCCAGCCGCCGGAACGGGCTTCGCTTCAATCGTATCGACGACGACAGCCGGTTCGTCGACCGCAATCACTGCGACAGGCGCCGTCTCGTCGCCGGCGAGGCTCGCCGAGCAGCCGACCAGCGCCACCAATCCCAGAAGTCCGATTCCGACCAGTCCCACCGTCCCCAGTTGATATCGCACTCGGTCACCCAGAATCATGACGAGTCTCCTTTCGAAAAGTTTGCGCGACCCTCGGCCGACGCCCAGCGCCGGCACGGCCGCCATTGGAAACGATTCCTGTTCCGCCAGGGCCACCAGGGCCCGGGCGTAGTCTCCCTTCCCGGCGGGAAACAGACCGGCCGCCCAGGCGTCGCACGCCAGCTCGGCGTTTTCGTGCAGTTGATGACGCACGTACCAGAACAGCGGATTCCACCACCAGGCGCAGCCCGCCACGAGCTCGAGCCAGCCGATCCAGTGATCGCGGCGCGCCAGATGGGCCAGCTCGTGAACGATAATCGCCCGGCGTGCGGCTCCGCGCAGCGAGTCGAGCCCCGAAGCCGGCCAGATCAACACGGCCTTCCCCAGCGCGCACACGATCGGGGAACGGATCTCGCGGGAAACTCGGACTGCCGGTGGACGGAATCGCATTCTGTCAGCCAGCTCGGCTGCCAGCGCGGTCAATTCGCCAGAGGCCGGAACCGTGCGCTGTAAGAGCCGCCACAGACGGATCAGACGCGAGGCCTGCAGCAGCACACACACGCAGGTCCCCGCAAGCAGGAACCATCCGCCGATTTGTACGGCAGTTTGTCCCAGGCGCACAACGGGTGACAACGTGTCTCCGCGGTTGATCGACGACGTGTCTGAATTGTCCGCCGCGATCAAAGTCTGGGCTATCCGACCCGGTAATTCGGCGTCGGCCATTACGGTCGGAGGATCAGCGGTCGTCGTCGAATAATGATCAGTTGCCGCGTTGTCGATGTGCGACGCGCTCGGCGCCGGGTCGTCATTCGACGCGGGCGCCGGCCCACTCACCCTCGACCCCTCTCCCGCGGGGGGAGAGGGGGGAACTGAAGATTCAGCAGGCGATGGCAGGCGATCTTGTGAAGCGAGCCCCGTGTCGCGATCGGCGCGGTTGCCTTGCCCGTTGTGTTCGTCCGCATCGGTGCTGTCGCCAGTCCGTTCGACTCGCGCGAATTCGCGCCACGCGGCCGGGATCGGCAGCGCCACCGAAAAAATCGGCGGCGTGATCAGCTTCAACAGGACCACCAGCCACAGACCGTGCCGGATGACCGGCGCGAGGCGTGCCGTGCGAGAAACCAGCGCCACGATCAGCGCCAGAAGCGCGGCCAGCAGTGTGTTTTCGACAATCCAGAGCATGGGCAAAGGACATGAATGACGAACGAACTCCGAAACACCAAACACCAAAAATCAAAAGGGATCTGCGCGGGTGCCTTATTTTCTTCGCTTCTTCTTTTTCGCAGGTTCGCTTTCCGCTTCTGATTCAAGCTGATCGAGCAGGCGGCGGAGGTGGGCGATGTCGTCGGTCGAGAGGCGGTTGCCGCGCACGAGGGCCTGCACGATCGGCGAGGCGGTCCCTTCGCAGACTTCGTCGACGAGCTTCGTCAACCGCTGGGTGAGCAGGCCGTCGCGCGAAACCGTCGGGCGGAACACGTGGGCCAGCTCAGTCTTGTTGCTGGCCACGTAGCCCTTGGATTCGAGCCGCGCGAGAAACGTGAGCACTGTCGTATACGCCCGCCTGGGCCCGCGGCGGTTCAGGGCCTCGCACACTTCCCGCACCGTCCCCGACCCCAGCTCCCACAGCGTCTTCAGCACTTCCTGCTCGGTCTCGCTCAGCTCCTCACGTTTGTGCGCCATCCTGTTCGCCTCCCCCTCTTGAATCCGATCCTACTACAAATCGTCTGACTCAATCTACTACGCCGTGTCGTAGGACGTCAAGAGGAATCTCCGGAATTTTTTCAGGCATCATCCGTCTCGGCACAATGGTGCTGTGCGCCATTCTGATCGACCCCGTGAGGGGTCGCAGCCATTAGCCGGGGGTCGAGCGAAGCGACACCCCCGGAACGACGCGTGGAAATCAATTCGACCCCGGAGGGGTCGCAGACTCGCTCCGCGCTTGCACGGCGCGGTCGCACGATGAGTGGCTGTTTTCAAAGACGCCTGAAATCTGATGCGGGATTGCGCCGCTCTGGCACCCCTTCAGGGTGCGGGATCTCCTGCGCTCGAGATCCGGCGGTGGTCGCTGCGCGACAACCCCCGGCTAATCGCTGGCACCCCATTCGGGGTGCTGGCCGCTCAGCCGATCAATTCCGGCACCACGCGGCCGTGCACGTCGGTGAGGCGGAAATCGCGGCCGGCGTGGCGATAGACGAGCCGCTCGTGGTCGAAACCCAACAGGTAGAGCAGCGTCGCGTGCAGGTCGTGAACGTGCACCTTGTTCTCCACCGCGGCGAATCCGAACTCGTCGGTCGCACCGTGCACATAGCCTCCCCGCGCGCCCCCCCCGGCCAGCCACATCGAAAAGCCGTAGTGATTGTGGTCGCGCCCCGATAGCTCCGGCAGCTCGGCGACCGGCGTGCGCCCGAACTCGCCCCCCCACATCACCAGCGTCGTGTCGAACAGCCCCCGCTGCTTGAGATCCGTCAGGAACGAGGCGATCGGTCCGTCCCATTCCCCTGCCAGCCGGCGATGGTCCTTTTCGAGATTGGAGTGATTGTCCCACGGCTGAAAGTTGCCGCTGTAGAGCTGAATGAACCGCACGCCCCGCTCCAGCAGCCGCCGGGTCATCAGCAGTTGCCGGCCGATCGGGCCTGAACCGTACGCGTCTCGAATCGCCTGGGGCTCGCGCGACGTGTCGAACACGTCGGCGGCCTCGGTCTGCATCCGATAGGCCAGCTCGAAGGACTGAATGCGGGCTTCGAGCTGCGGGTCTTCGCCGCGCTCAGCCAGGTGTCTGTCGTTGAGCTTGCGGACGAGGTCCAACTGCCGGCGCTGCTGTTCGAGCGTCGCCGACGGGCTGCGCACGTTCTCCACCAGCTTCGCCACGTCGGTGTGTTGGCTGTCGATGTACGTCCCCTGGTAGGCCCCCGGCAGAAAGGCGCTGCGCCAGTTGAGCGCGCCGGTCACGGGCAGCCCCGCCGGGCACATCACGATGAACCCGGGCAGGTTCTGGTTTTCCGAGCCGAGCCCGTACGTGAGCCACGACCCGAAGCTGGGGCGCGGCATGCGGCCGTCGCCGCAGTTCATCAGCCACAGCGACGGCTCGTGATTGGGCACGTCGGCGTGCATCGAGCGGATGATGCACATGTCGTCGATGTGGGCGCGGGCCGTTTTCGCGTACAACTCGCTGACTTCAATCCCGCTCTGGCCGTACTTCTCGAACTTGAAGGGGGACTTGAACGCGCCGCTGGTCTTCCGCTCGGTGCGCAGATTGGGGTTAGGCAGCGGCTTTCCGTGATACTTTTCGAGCGCCGGCTTGGGGTCGAACGTATCGACCTGCGAGGGACCGCCGTTCATGAACAGGTGCACCACCTGCTTCGCGCGCGGCGCGAAATGAGGGTGGCGCGGGGCGAGGGGCGCCGTGCCGGTCTCTGCACCGACGACTGCACCTCTGGCCAGTCGCTTGTCATCCGCCAGGATTCCGGCCAGTCCCACGAGGCCGAACCCCATACCGGTCTGGCGGAGCAGGCCGCGCCGCGTCAGCAGTTCATTCATGAGCAGAACAATTTACAAGCTGCAGGCATGAGGTTTGCTTGGCATTCCATGCCAACGATCATATCGGGTCGGCGGCAGACTTTGCCAGTTATTCCGAAGAAGCCGGGCGATCCAGAAAGTCCGCCTGTAACGCGGCGGAAAATTCGATTCACGCCGGCAATGCATTGCAAACCACCGATTCGAAGTGAAGATCGAAGTGAAGATCCCGTTAAGATTTGCCAGTTCTGAGCGGTGGATGGGCTCAGCCGCAATTGAATCGGTAGAAGCCGCATTGCTGCATCTTTTGACTGAATCGCGATTTCTGGATTTTCCGAACCCTTACGGGAGGAATCGGCGCGCTGCCGGATCGGCCGGGCGCGGCGAAGACCAGGCGCGGTCACCCAAGGATCAGCATTCATGTCATTGATCGTTCGCGAACCACGCGCTCAAACCGGAACCCGCCAGCGCCGCGTCGGCACGGCTGTTGCGCCTTCGACCGGTCCGCGCAGAACACTTCTGCAGAAGGTCTCGAATCGGCTCACTCCGCAGGAATGGCGGAGGCGACTGGTGCACATGACGCCGGGACTACTGGCCGCCGTCCTCCCCATGCTGCCGCACACCGATCCGCTGGCCTGGTACTCGCAGTGGTTTCTGGTCGTCGTCATCAGCGCCACGGCGCTGTATTCGATCACCCGCGCCAGGAAGTTCGAGCGCCTCGGACAGAATGGCTGGCCTGTCTCGGTCCTCAGCTATGCGACCATCACCCTGGGACTGCTGCTCGCGTTTCCCGCGCAGACCGAAATCGGGATCGCCGTGACGATGATCATTGCGTTCGGCGACGGGTCGGCGACGATGGCCGGCATGATTGTCCGCGGGCGCAAGCTCCCCTGGAACCGCGACAAGTCGTGGGCGGGCCTGGCCGCGTTTGTGCTTTGCGCAGCGCCCCTGGCGACCTTCGTGTACTGGGCCGAAGCGCATCCGGGCGTTTCTGTGCCCGTCGCACTGGGCTGCGTCGTCCCCGCGGTGGTGGCAGCGGCCCTGGCCGAATCGCTTCCGTTGCGGCTGAACGACAACATCCGGGTGGGTGTTTCGGCGGGGCTGACAATTCTGCTGACGCATGCTATGTTCGTCGGCTATTGATCCCGATAGCCGGGCCAGGCATGGATGCACGCTGATGAGTCTGCTGAAAGTCGTCGACCTGCGCAAAAGCTACGGCGACCACGTTGCCGTAAACGGGCTTTCGTTCGAAATCGAAGCAGGCGAAGTGTTCGGTCTGCTGGGGCCGAACGGGGCCGGCAAATCGACGACGATGACGATGATCGCCGGTCTCAAACGGTCCGACTCGGGTTCGATCACGCTCGACGGCCATTCGATGGCCACCGATTTCGACAAGGTCAAGAACCTGCTGGGGCTCGTCCCGCAGGACCTGGCGATCTACCCCGACCTCACCGCGCGCGAGAACCTGAACTTTTTCGGTCGCCTGTACGGCATCGGCCGCAGGACGCTGCGGGAACGCATCGATCAGGTGCTCGATCAGGTCGGCCTGGCACAGAACGCGAACGGCTTTGCACGCACGTTTTCACGCCAGCCACTACATGGAGGAAGTCGAAGCCATCTGCCGGCGGGTGGCAATCGTCGACCATGGCAAGTTGCTCACCTCCGGGACAATCGAAGGCCTGCTCAACACCAGCCGGGCCGATCTGCAGCTCAAGGTTCGGGGAGACCAGGCGCGCCTCGGGCCGCGCCTCGTGGGCCTGGCTGACGTGGAACCGACATCCGACGACGAGGTCAAAGTTGTGGTGCACCGCGCGCGCCGCGATTCGGCGTTCGCCATCAACGACCGCCTGACGCTGGTTCTCGAAATCCTGAAGCAGGCTGGCACCGAGCTGCTGGCGATCGACACGCAGGAACACAACCTCGAGCGGCTGTTTCTGGAACTGACCGGGCGCCGCCTGCGAGACTGACCGATGAACTCCGCCCAGATCACCAAAAAAGACCTGCTGCTGCTGTCGCGAGACCGCCGCACGCTGTTCGTTCTCGTGGCGCTGCCGCTGGCGTTCATCGCCATCATCGGCTCGTCGACCGGCCAGCTCTTCAGCCAGGCGGAGAATGCCCGCAAATACAAGCTGGGCGTCGTGGATGCCGACAAAAGCAACTTGTCGACAAGCCTCATCGACGAACTGCATGAACTCAAGGCGCTGGAAGTCGAGAAATTCGAAGACAGGAAGTCAGGGAAGGCGGCGCTGGCCGAGGATCGGATTCACGTCCTGCTCCAGATCGGCCCGAAGTACCACGAGCTTGTCGAAGAGCTGGAGGTCTACGACATCCTGCATTCCAAAGAGGGACGATTACAGGGAACCGCGAAGTCTCTCGATGTCACGGTGGAAGCGGGTTCGTTCCTGGCGAATGCGTCGGAACTGCTGGAAAAGGTGGTCTTCAGCTTCGCGCTGCAGACCATCGGGACGACAGTGATCAAAAAGGACCCAAAGCTGGAAGCGCAGATAAAAAAATCCGTCCTTCGGTCGAAGCCGAAGCACGACGAAGACCAGCTCGCAAATCTGCCCCCGCCGCCCGAGAGCCAGGCGCCCAGCATGAACACGATCGTCTACCAGACGGTCGTCCCGGGCTACACCGTGATGTTCGTGTTCTTCATCGTCAACTTCATGGCCCGCTCGTTCATCGGCGAACACGACATGGGGACTCTGAATCGGCTGCGCCTGGCCCCCATCACCCGCTCGGGGATGATGATCGGCAAGACCGTGCCTTTCCTGATCATCTCGCTGGTCCAGACGTCTCTGCTGTTTCTGGCGGGCAAGGTGCTGTTCGGCATGGATTGGGGCACGCATCCGCTGTTGCTCTTCCCCGTGATGCTGTGCACGTCGATGTCGGCCACGTCCCTGGGCCTGATGGTCGCCACGCTCGTCCGCACCGAGGCGCAGGTTTCGGCATACGGCAACTTCCTGGTGCTGACGATGGCCGGCATTTCGGGGTGCATGATGCCCCGGAGCTGGCAGCCCGAACTGATGCAGAAACTGGGATTGATCACGCCGCACTCCTGGGCGCTGATCGCCTACGATCAGATCCTGAACCGGACCGATCCCGAGATGACGGTCGTCATCCGCTGCTGTCTGACGCTGCTGGCTTTTGCCGGGGGCTTCTTTGCTGTAGGCTGGTGGCGCTCGCGCGACATGGAATAGCCCTGCAAAGGAGTCGGCATGAAAGTGCTCCTGGTTCACCCGGGCAGTCTCATGTATTCCGAGCTCTATCTGCGGCTCGAGCCGCTGGGGCTCGAGCTGGTGGCCCAGGGCTGCCGGCAGGCCGGCCACGACGTGCGGATCATCGACCTGCAAGTGTTCCGGCCCGCCGATTATTTTCGCGCGGTCGACGAATGGCGTCCCGACGCGATCGGCTATTCCCTGAATTACCTGGCCAACATTCCACAGGTGGTCGACCTGGCCCGCGAGACGAGGCAGAAGCTGCCCCGCGCGCTGATCTTTGCCGGCGGGCACAGCGCCAGCTTTGTGGCCCGCGAGATCCTCGAGCACGCCGGGGGCGCGATTGACTGCATCGTCCGCGGCGAAGGCGAAGAAGTCGTCCCGCGCCTGCTGGAAGCGTCGCAGGACTCGCGCGCGCCTCTCGAAACGCTGCCCGGCGTCGTGACCCTTGAGGGCGAAGGCCCGCCTCCGCAGCTCATCAAAAGCCTCGACGACGTCCTCCCCGCACGCGACCTGATCGCCCGCCGCAAAAAATACTTCATCGGCTCGCTCGACCCGTGCGCATCGATCGAATTCTCGCGCGGCTGCCCCTGGGACTGCGTGTTCTGCAGCGCCTGGACGTTCTATGGCCGCAGCTACCGCAAAGTCAGTCCCGAGCGGGCTGCCGACGATATGGCACGTATTCGTGAGCCGGGCGTGTTCATCGTCGACGACGTGGCGTTCATCCATCCCGAGCATGGCCACGCGATCGCCCACGAAATCGAACGCCGCCGGATCCGCAAGCAGTATTACCTCGAGACCCGCGGCGACGTGCTGCTGCGCAACAAAGACGTCTTCATCCGCTGGCGGAAGCTGGGCCTGGAGTACATGTTTCTGGGGCTGGAGGCGGTCGACGACGAGGGGCTCAAGAAGTTCCGCAAGCGGGTCTCGCTGGGAACGAATTTCGAGGCGCTCGAGTTCGCACGCTCGCTGGGGATCGTCGTCGCGGTGAACATCATCGCCGATCCGTCGTGGGACGAGCAGCGCTTCGCCGTCGTGCGCGACTGGGCCCTGTCGATCCCCGAGATCGTGCACATCACGGTGAACACCCCCTACCCCGGCACCGAAACCTGGATGACCGAGTCTCGCAATTTCACGACGCGCGACTACCGGTTGTTCGACGTGCAGCACGCCGTGTTGCCGACGACGCTGCCCCTGGCGAAGTTCTACGAAGAGCTGGTGAAGACACAGCAGATTCTGAACCGCAAGCACCTGGGGTTTGCGGCGCTGCGCGACACGTTCTGGCTGTCGGCGAAGCTCCTGGCGCAGGGGCAGACGAATTTCGTGCGGATGCTGTGGAAGTTCAACTCGGTCTACAGCCCCGGCCGCCAGTTGGGCGATCACCACCAGCCCGTCAAATACGAAATCGGCCTCCCCCGTCACACCCCCGAACCCCTCGCCAAAACCTCCCTCTACGTCCACCACCCGCAACCCCTGGTCGCCGCCAAGTAGGTCCCGCCTGCCGGGCGGGACCTTGCAACCGGCGATACCGACCATAATCCGAGCTTCACTCACGCAATCGAATGCGGATCTGAGTGGTGCGCGTTCATTGCAGAAGTAAGTCCCGCCTGCCGGGCGGGACCTCGTTTGCAATTCACGGAAGCGAATCGCAGTTGATCGCACAGACTATTGTTTCCGACAGTAAAGCCTTCCGCCCAGCCAGGCACATGGCAATGTCGTCACGGTGAGAGAGACTGGATACCACATCGGACCGAGATTCATGCTCGTCGCCGCGACGATGCCGCCAATACTGAGGACAAAGCCGATCATTGCCCCGATCCAAACGTGCAGCATCGGCGAATGGGGCGCGAGGCGCGCCGTGATGTAACTTCCCAGGACCCCAATCACGCAACGATACGACAGCGCGAGCAGGTTATCGCCGATTTCATTCATCGGCTCGCCCCACGGCGGATAGACGCCCAGGGAATGCATGAGCTGGTCAATCGCCAGCGACAAAACGACGACGACGACGAAGCCGGCGACGATGGAACCGACGCTGCGCCAAATCGATCGTCGCGGGAGACTGGATTGGCCGTCCGTGTTCGTGGCATACGTTCCGTTTCCCATTGACGCCTCGCGATGATGAGAGTCGGGGCAGACAGCCCGCGATCGTACCCTCCGTGACGCGGCTTCTTCAACGCTCGTGCGCTTTTCCGGACCGGCGGTCGTCAAAGTAGAAGCGGCATCCTGCCGCGTCCGCCGTGGGCTCCAGATCCGAATTCTATCACCGCCGGCACCACGCTCGACCACGGCACAATCTGCAAGCAAAGTCCAACGCCGATGCGGCAGGATGCCGCATCTACTTTGGCAAAATCGCCTGAACGGGAACAAATCCGCCGGTCCGCCGGATCTGTTAGAATGAAGCTCCGGAACAGGTGAGCGATGACAAAGCGCCAGTCAAGACTTCTCGAGTACCTTGTGGTCGTTCTGATCATCGGTGTCGTGCTCGCGCTCCTCCGGCCCGTGGTTTCCGATCGCGAACCATTCCACCGGGAGCACTGCCGAAGCCGGCTGACGCGTCTTGGTCTGGCACTGCAGAATTACCACGACGTATACGGCGCTTTTCCGCCCGCCTGGCTGGCCGATGCGAATGGTCAGCCGCTGCACAGTTGGCGCGTCCTCCTGTTGCCCTTTCTCGGACATCAGGACATTTACGATGCGTACCGCTTCGACGAACCGTGGAACGGTCCGAACAATGCTGAGCTTCAGGAAAAAGTCGCGAGAGAACTTGGCGACGTGTTGTCGTGCTCAAGTGACTGGAAAAATATGAAGCAGGCAGCGAGTTATCTCGCCGTCGTCGGACCGCACGCGGCCTGGGCCGGCGGGCAGAGCTTTAGGAAAGGCATCGATTTCTCGGACGGCCCGGCGAACACGATCCTCGTCGTCGAAGTCAACGATTCCGGGATTGCCTGGTTCGAGCCTCGTGACCTAGAAATCGACGGCATGTGCTTCGGGATCAATGACCCGTCCAACTGCGGCATCCGAAGTCAGCATCGCCACAACACGTATTGGACGTACTCGATCAAGTCCAAATTCGCCCACGTGATTTACGCCGACGGCAGCGTCGCAGAACTTCCCGACACCACCCCGCCGCGCATCGTGCGAGCGTTGCTCACGCGCGACGGAGGAGAAGAGGTTCCGGGGCGCTGAGGTGCTGCGCGAAGCAGGTCATCCAGCGCCTCGCCAAGTTCCGGGAACTCGAACTCGAATTGCTCTTCCTGAAGCCGGGTCGACACAACGTACCGGCCGTAGAGTGCCAGTTCCGGATCGGTGCGCAGAAACCAGCGGGCGCCGAAGCGAACCATCCACTCGGATGTCGGCAGCCCGATCGGCATTCCCACGGCGCGCCGCAGTTCGCGCATGAAGACTTTCGACGAAACGGGATTTGGAGACGAGGCGATGTAGACGCCGATCATGGCGGGTTCATCCAGGGCGCGTGCGAACAGGCGGTTCAGGTCCCGTTCATGGATCCAGCTCAATCCCTGCGTGCCCGGTCCGATCGTGCCGCCCAGCCCCAGCTTCGCCAGTTTGCCCAGCCGGGAGAGCGCACCGGCTCCGGCCCCCTGGTCGCGCCCCAAGACAAAGCTCGTCCGCAGGATGACCGCGCGCTGTGAAGGCAGCACGCTCGCGTGAAATGCATCTTCCCAGGCACGCGCGACAAACGGAGCCAGACCGTATCCGAAGGCCGAGTCCTCCGTGCACATCACCTCTGGCGGATCGCCGTAGATATGTGCACTGCTCATCTGCACCCAGACGGGCGGCGGTGAATCGATTCCGCGAAGCGCAGCGCCGAGGGCACAGGTGGCCTCCACCCGGGAGCGCAGGATTTCATCCTGGTGGTCGGGCGTCTTGATGCAATCGACGTTACGCCCCGCCAGATTGACGACGCCCCAGGCGCCCTCCAGTTCCCGCCGCCATTCTCCCGCCGTGCGCGCGTCCCAGACGACATGCTTCCACGGGCCGCTCGGCCGCGGCGGACGGCGAGACAGCAGAGTCACGTCGTACCCGAGGGCCGCCAGGTGCCTCGCCAGCGACAATCCCAGAAACCCGCTCCCCCCGGCGATGACAACCCGCCGCGCACCGGACCCCGAGAATTCAGCCATCGGACTTGCCTCCCTCTGCAGTTTCTTGAACAGACCGAGCGCTGAACCGTGAATCCGTCCCACGATTAACCGCGATCTGCCCGGCGTGTTGTTGACCGGGTTTCAATGTCCCTGCCGGCCGCGGTAAACTGGCGGAATCGAAACGGTCGTACCGCCGCCGCGACCAGGTCGTCCCCCTCGGCCCGATGCGCGGCAACGGCCATCAATGACGTTCCAACAGGTCCTAACCCATGCGAAGCGGGGAGTGCGAATTCGACGAAAATTGCACGCTGACATCCTCGATTGCGCCGTCCACGGGAACGACAATCAAGCTGGCGTTCGATCGCCAGGTCCAGCACATCGATCATCCCGATTCACCGGGAAGGTTCTGGGACCTCACACGGGGCGACTTTTGGCTCGTCGTTCCCCAGTACTTGACCGATTCGCATCAGGATCCAGTCGGCCGCATTCATGTCTGCGATGGATTCCATCTCGGCGAGATGTACGAGTTCGAAGCCAGGCTGGGCGCAATTCTTCGCGGCGACGGCTGGGACGCAAAGCTCGACGGTTATCAGTGGATTGTGTCGCTGGCAATCACGCCCGCACCTAAGCCGCCGAATTTCGTTCTGAATATCGTCATTTCCACACCGCCGCACGATTCGCCCACATGGGAATTGAACGTGCAGAAGAATCTGTTCGAGCGAAGTATCGCGCCCCCTTTCCAGGCGCGGTGCGCGGCGATTTTCACACCAACTGAACTGTCAGTGCTCCGCGAATACGTCGCGATCTATTTGAAGACTGTCGACAGTTCCGAGGCTGCGAAGAAGCGGTAATCCTGGACGCAGCGAACGCTTCAATCTGTGAAAATCTGCGCAATCTGTGGATAGTCCCGGTCGCCGCCTCAATGTGATCCGTGGGATTGCCACGCCATCCGTGGGTTCATTCCGAAAGCACGGTGAGTCAGAAAATATCTTCACCAACCCCCCCCTTACGAAGGGGGGAGGGTGATCGTTGTCAGCGGGGCACGTGGTTGCCCCGGTTTGTCGGGCCGGCGATAGAACCGGCAGAATGCCGCCCAACGTAGATGCGGCAGGATGCCGCATCCGCAATGTGACTTTGGTCCGGACTTCATCACCACCGGCACAAGTTACATCGACCGAACAATCTGCAAGCCGAGTCCAACGCCGATGCGGCAGGATGCCGCATCTACTTTCGGCGCCGCTGTGAATCGCCCGGATCCTGGATTAGAATGCCAAAATCGGGTCGGGCCCGTGGTCAACCAGTTTCGGCCAGCCGTCGCCCGCAAGCGCTCTTTCATTTCGCCGGGCTTTGCGGATGGCCGTCCCTGTTCAACAGTTCGTCAAGCTGCTGGAAGACAGCGGCATCTTGTCCGGCGAGACGCTCCGGGAATTCTTGCCTCCCCGGAGCCACCCGAAAGACGCCGACGAGCTGTTGCGGGAACTGGTCCGTTGCAACAAGTTGACCGGGTTCCAGGCCGAGCAGGTCTGGCAGGGGAAGGGGCAGGGCCTCGTTCTCGATAACTACGTCCTTCTGGAGAAGATCGGCGCCGGGGGGATGGGAATGGTGTTCAAAGCGCGGCACAAACGGATGGACCGTATCGTGGCGGTCAAGGTGCTCCCCGCGCACGTGATGAAAACCCCGGCGGTCGTGGCCCGGTTTGAGCGCGAGGTGCGCGCCGCCGCGCGCTTGAGCCATCCCAATATCGTCGCCGCGTTCGACGCGGGGAACGCGCGGGGCGTTTACTTCCTGGCGATGGAGTACGTGGCCGGGCACGACCTGGCCGTCACCGTCCGGCAGCGGGGCCCATTGCCGGTCGACCAGGCCCTGAACTACATCGTGCAGGCCGCCCGAGGTCTGCAAGCAGCCCATCAGCACGGCATCGTCCATCGGGATATCAAGCCGGCCAACCTGCTGCTGGACCAGTCGGGGACGGTAAAAATCCTGGACATGGGGCTGGCCCGATTGAGCGCCGAAGGAGACTCGGGCCAGCCAGCCGACCTGACCAACACGGGCAACGTCATGGGAACGGTCGATTACATGTCCCCCGAGCAGGCGCTCGACACCAAGTCCGCCGACGCGCGGGCCGACATCTACAGCCTGGGCTGCACGCTGCACTATCTGCTGACTGGCAAACCCGGGTACGACGGCGACTCGCTGGTCAAGAAGATCCTGGCGCACCGGGAACATCCGATTCCCTCGTTGCGGGTCCAGCGCCCCGACGTCCCGGACCGGATCGGGGCGGTCTGCACCAGGAGGATGGCCAAGAACGTCGAAGACCGGTACCAGACGATCGGAGATCTGCTGGCCGATCTGGAAACAGGGGGCATGCCGTACGATCCCCAGGCCGGCGCCCGGCCGCTGCATTCGTATGTTTCGGACGCGGGCGTCTCAAGCTTCCTCCAGGAGATCGGCGCGTCGCCGGTGGCGTCGCGCTCCTCGACTGCGTCGACGCACCAGCGCCGCACTCGGCTGTGGATCGCCGGAAGCGTGATCGGCGCCGCGGCAGTCATCGCCATCGCGTTCAGCATGCTTGGCAACAGGAACAAAGAAAGCTCGCGCACCCGCTCCGACGACCGGCAGGCCAATGCTGCGAAGCTGGGCGGCGCCGGCAACAAGCAAACCGGCGCAGCGCTCGAACGCTGGCAGACGCCCGAGTTCGAGAAGTGGATGAATTCGGTGGCCGAGCTGTCTCCTGAGAAGCAAGCGAGTGCCGTGGCGCGGAAGCTGAAGGAGCTGAATCCCGGGTTCGACGGCACGCCCAGATCCAAGTTGGAGCTGACCGGGGTCTCCGAACTGCAATTCTACACCGACCAGGTACGGGATATCTCGCCGGTGCGGGCGCTGGCCGGGCTCAAAAAGCTGGAATGCTTCGGCAGCCGGCCCTTCGGTACACATGGCCCCGTCGGAATCCTGGCCAGTCTGAAGCCGCTCACCGGGATGCAGTTGACGTATCTGGATTGCGGGACGACGGAAGTCGCCGACTTGTCGCCGCTCACCGGGATGCCGCTCACGGAATTGCATATCCCCTATACGTTCGTTGTCAGTCTGGAACCATTGAGGGGCATGCGGTTGGCGCACCTGAATTGTCCCTGGTCGCACGTGTCGGACTTGTCGCCGCTGCGCGGCATGTCGCTGACCGACCTGCAGTGCGGGCAGACTGAAATTGACAGCCTTGAGCCCCTGGCGGGGGCGCCACTCACCCAGTTGAACTGCGGCGTGACCCGTGTCGACGACCTGTCCCCCCTGGCAGGGATGGCGCTCGACAGCCTGTTGATTCACGCGACATTTGTCAGAGACCTGTCGCCGCTGCGAGGCATGCCACTGGAGCGATTGTACTTCGATCAGTCGCAAGTCACTGACCTCGAGCCCCTTGCCGGAATGCCCTTGAAAGACCTCCAATGGAAGGTCAATCCGCTCCGCGACGGGGACGTATTGCGCTCGATCACCACTCTCGAAACCATCAACGGAAAACCGGCGGCCGAGTTCTGGAAGGAGGTTGACGCGCGGCTCAAGATCTTCGACGTCTGGGCCGGGTACGTCGCGGAATTGCCAGCCGCGCGGCAAGTCGAAGCCGTCGCCAGAAAACTGCAGGAGTTGAATCCTGACTTCGACGGAAAGGTTGGGAGTGGCATCAAAGACGGCGTTGTCACTGCGGCAGGATTCGTCAGCGACACCGTGACCGACCTTTCGCCGCTCCGGGCACTGACAGGACTCAAAGACCTCGATTGCTGCGGCAGCCTGCCCCCGAAAGGACTTTCCGATCTCTCCGGACTGAAAGGCCTGGCGCTGACTCGCCTGGACTGTCACTACACGCTGGTGTCGGATCTTTCGCCGCTGAAGGGAATGCCGCTGACCAGCCTCTCCCTGATCAACACGAACGTATACACCCTGGCCCCCTTGAAAGGGATGCCGCTGACGGTGTTGCATGTTTCGGGGAAACTCGACTTGTCGGTCCTGGCTGACATGCCGCTGGTCACCCTGAGTTGCGACTTCAATCCACAGCGCGACACGAAAATTCTCCGGTCGATCAAGACCCTGGAAACAATCAACGGCAAACCGGCCGCCGAGTTCCTGAGGTAGAAGCCGCGCGATGCTGCGCCCGGGACGGATTCGCATCACTTCGGCATTCTGATCTCGACCGGCAGATCGGTCGGTATCGAGTCGAAGTCCGAATCTTGCGGAAGCTCGAACCGGTCAAAGCAATGCCCATCGTTCGCCTTCCCGCCCCAGCTCCACGGCGGGTATTATGCCGGCATGGTCTACGTCATGCTCGCCCTGGCCGCCGCCTTCGCCTCGTTCTGCGTCTGGTTGACAGTTCGAACCGTGAACCGGCGGGAAAGGTGGGCAAAGCGGACGGCGGTGGCGGTCGTTGTCTGCCTACCGATGCTCTACGTGCTGAGTGTCGGACCCGTACGTCGGATGGGTGGACGCGGATATCTGACGCAATCAGAAAAGTCGAAAATCGCCTGGTTCTATTCGCCGCTGGAGCTGACGCCCAGCCCCATCTTTGACGCGATTGTCTGGTACGCACGCCTCTGGGATTGATGCCCCGATGCTCTACCGCGAAACCTTCGACAACGGCCCCGGCGGGTGGTTCGGCTGGGTCAGCAATGCCGCCGGGCCGAAGCCGCTTGAAGTACACGCCGGTTGCCTCGTCTCGCGCAGCCCCTGGTGGATCGACTACAATCACGCGCCCCCGGGCGCGGGATACCTGCACCTCCTGGCCATGCTCCTCACGCGCGGCCCCTTCGGCGAGCACCAGCGCGAGGTCGCCGGCGAAAATCGTTTCGTCAGCGGCGGCTTCGGCACCGACTTCACCAACGCGAAACTCACGTTGCGGCTCAAGGGCGAGCTGCACGCGCGCGGCGCAAAGTTCTGCCTGCTCGTACAGTCGCTGCAAAACGGAATTTGCTCGGGCTGGCTGCTGACCGGCCAGCCGTTTCGGGTCACGACCGACTGGTCGGAGCAGACCGTGTGTGCCGTGCCGGACGCCAGCCAGTGGACGTCGCTCGGCAGCCGTCACGACCGGTCCGACTTCTACGGCACGATCCCCCTGCCCGACGTGCTGGCCAACGTGAACACGAACATCCTGCTGGTGCTCTTTCCGCTGGATGTGGTCCCCATGGGCCCGCCGCCCGGCGACCCGCATCGCCTGCGCCCGGAAAAAGACTACCCCGTCTGGCGCAGCCGCCTCCCCGAAGGCTACGTCTTGATTGACGAGGTGCGGATCGAATTCCCGTAGGTCGCGCCTGCCGAGCGGGACCTGGTCTCCTCGTTCCCACGCTCTGCATGGGAACGCCCGCACCGACGCTCTGCGTCACGTTCGGGCAAACAACGGCTCTGCGCCGCACGTCGCAAAGAGGCAAGCACACGGCAGCCGGAATCTGCACGGCAGGATGATTGGATTCCCATGTCGGTTGACCGGCGCGGCGCGGCGCGGCAGGATGGTCTGACCTTCCAGCAATCAAGTGCCCCGGCCGCTGAGGAGTCCGCCACTGGCGGAGGGCACTGCCGTGTACTCCCAGGAGCTTTGCGATGCGTCTGCCGATCGGTATTCTCCGTTGTCTGCCGTACCTGTGCTGTATCGCGATTGGCGCCCTGTCGAGCGCGGCGCTGGCCGGCGAGCCGGTGCTGCCCGGCGGGTTTCGCGTGCTGTTCAACGGCGAGAATCTGGCTGGCTGGTACGGACACAATCCGCACGACACGGTAAAGGTCGAGCCGGCCAAGCGCGCGGAAGCGATCGCCGGTTTTCAGAGTGACTTTCTTGCGCACTGGCGCGTCGAGAACGGCGAGCTGGTGAACGACGGCAACGGCCCTTACGCCACCACCGCCGCGGAATTCGGCGACGTCGACCTGTACATCGACTACAAAACGGTCGCCAAGGCTGACAGCGGCATTTACCTGCGCGGCACGCCGCAGGTGCAGATCTGGGACTACACCAAGGAAGGGGGCAAATGGGACCGCCACGCCGACAAGGGCTCGGGGGGCCTCTTTAACAACAGCCCCAACACGCCCGGGCAGTTGCCGCTGGTGCTGGCCGACAAGGCGTTCGGCGAGTGGAACCGGTTCCGCATCTCGCAGCTCGGCGCGCGGACGACGGTGCATCTGAACGACAAGCTCGTCGTCGACGGCGCCCTGATGGAGAACTACTGGGACAGCACCCGCAAAAGCCCGCTGCCCGTGAAAGGGCCGATCCACCTGCAGACGCACGGCGGCGAAATCCGCTGGCGGAACATCTTCGCCCGCGACGTTCCGGCCGAAGAGGCCAACCGCCGGTTGCGCGGCGACGACACGGCGCAGGGTTTTACGTCGCTGTTCAACGGAAAAGACCTGACCGGCTGGACCGGCGCGATCGACCACTTCGAAGTCCGCGACGGCGCCATCGTCTGCAAACAGGGGAAGGGGGGCGAACTGTACACGAACGACGAGTTCGACAACTTCGTCGTGCGGGTTGAATTCAAGCTGCCCCCCGGCGGGAATAACGGCCTGGCGATCCGCTATCCGGGGCAGGGGCAGCCGTACCTGACCGCGATGTGCGAGCTGCAGGTTCTGGACGACACGGCCGAGATGTACGCCAAGCTCGACCCGCGGCAATACCACGGATCGGCGTATGGCATGGTGCCGGCGCACCGCGGCTGCCTGCGCCCGGTGGGGCAGTGGAATTACGAAGAGGTGACGGTCGTCGGCCCGAAGATCAAGGTCGAGCTGAACGGATCGGTGATCCTCGACGCGGACCTCAGCACGGTCACCGAGTTCAAAGACAACACGCCGCACCCGGGCAAAGACCGCACGACCGGCCACTTCGGCTTCGCCGGGCACAACGACCCCGTCATGTTCCGCAACGTGGCGATCAAGCGGCTGAAGTAAGAGCGCCGCAGGTACCAGGGAAGTGCCCCGGCCGCGCGCCGCGGCCGGGGCCCGTCGCTCGCAAGACCGCGCGGGTGTCTCTGCGCAGCGACAGACTCGGGGATGTTCGCAGAGCCGCGCCCGTCGTGCGGATGTAACCGTACAGATTCACGCTGTAACCGCCGACGACCAGGTATTCAACTTCGTTCGAGTTCAACAATCTCAAGAACTCTTTGAACTCGGGCGGTAGCCGGATCGTAGCCATAGATCGTCTGCCGGAGGAACTCGAGTGCTTCCAAACGCTCGCCTGCCGTTTTGGACAACCAAAACTCCGTATCGTTCCCTTCGTCGGAGAGTTGGCCGATCGTGACCGTTCGCTTCATCTTTTTTCGGCGCTTTTTCGCCATGCACGATTTCCTCGATCAAACGCCCGGCGATTGGTGGATTTCCGTTGTGACTGCTATCTTATCGCATTGTATCGGCGATCGGCGAGTCGAATCCACAACAGGGAATTGAGCGGGAGAACGACATGAAATTTGAGGGGCGGAGCGCTCTGGTGACCGGGGCGTCGATGGGGATCGGGGCGGCGGCGGCGATCGAGCTGGCCAGGCAAGGCGCTAACGTCGCCATCAACTTCCGGTCGCATCGCGACAAGGCCGAGGCCGTCAAGGGCGAGATCGAAAAGCTCGGGCGCAAGGCGATTTTGCTGCAGGCCGACGTTTCCGACCAGAAGGCGGTCGAAGAGATGGTCGCCGAGACGGTCCGCACGTTTGGCGGCCTCAATCACTTCGTTTCGAACGCCGTGTATAGCGACCGGCAACTGATGATCGAGGCCGACATGGCCGGCTTCCGCCGCACGATCGACGTTTCGATGTGGGGCGCCTTTTACGGATTGCGCGCCAGCAGCCAGCAGATGGTGAAGCAGGGGAAAGGGGGCTCGATCGCCATTGTCAGCTCGCCGCACGCTGTCATCCCCATTCCGACCTCGATGGCCTACAACATGGCGAAAGCCGCCATCGATCACATGGGGCGCACGGCGGCGATCGAGCTCGTCAACCACAAGATCCGCGTCAACATTTTTCATCCCGGCTGGATCGATACGCCGGGCGAGCGGAAGTTCTTCTCCGAAGAGCAGCTCAAAGTCGGCGGGCAGAAACTGCCTTGGGGCCGCATGGGCACCCCCGAAGAAATGGCCCGGGGCCTGGCGTTCATTCTGAGCGACGACTGCGATTACATGACCGGCAGCACGTTCAGCATGGAGGGGGGCGTGAGCCTGCCCTGGTGGTCGAACCGCGGCAGCGGGGAAATGTAGTCAAATGCGGAGTGCGGAATTCGGAGTGCGGAATAGACGCGCGCGAGCCGGTCGCGCCTCCCCCCCTTAGCAAGGGGGGGTTAGGGGGGGTCAGGTCAAATTGTGATGGCGCGGTCCTGCCAGAGAATTCTGCGTAGCGCGACGCTTTCGGAGCCGCGCCCGTCAGGAAGCGGTTGATCAGCGCCGCTTCCTGACGGGCGCGGCTCTGCGGCAGGGCGCCGCCGGCGCGATGCTTGCAATCGTCAGCGGTGAAATATCTTCACCCGACCCCCC
>JACQFH010000320.1 GCA_016200145.1 Planctomycetia bacterium
AAAAAGGCGGACTCAGAGCGAGTCGCACCTCCGGCCAGGCCCGCCGGACACCCCCATCTACTCAAGTTTCCTATCTTGCGTAGATGGAAAATCGGCTCGACAAAACGACGAACTGCAACCAAGCAACTCACATTGCGGTCTACGCGCCTGAAATCGTCACAAACCGGTGGGCTAGTAAAGGATTTTCCACCTGCAACGCCTGAATATGGGGCGTTCTCCCCCCCGATTTTGAACATTCGACAATCTTTCGCGAAGCAGCCCGCCGGCAGCACGATTTTTGAGCCAGTGGTCGGACGTCTCGCGGCGCGCGAAGGGAGGCGAATCACCTACGCTGAGGGCCGTGATCAGCGACGTGGAACGAAAGAGAGAACCGACGGATGGCGTGGCAATCCATTTCGGTAAGTGGTTTCGGGAGCCACGGATGGAACACGGATAAAACACGGATCAACAACATACCGTCCGTATCCGTGTTTGATCCGTGGCCTCTTTGGCGTTCCTGCCAGCGTTCGACGTTCCGGAGCACGGAATTCTCCCGAATTCCGCTTCGGCGGAGAACCGCGCCTAAACGGACCGGCCGCTATTTCACGACATTCAGCTTCGGCAGCGACTGCTTCAGCTTCGCGAGGCCCTCTTCGGTAATCGGCGTGAACCGCACGTCGATCGACTTCAGGGCCTTCGCCGATTTCAGGTGCGCGAGGCCGGCATCGGTGACCTTGGTGCCGTTGAGGTCGAGCGATTCGAGTTTGGGCAGCCCGGCCAGCGGCTTCAGGCCGTCGTCGCCGACCTCTGTCTCCTTCAGGATCAGCGTCCGCAGATTGTTCAGCCGGGCCAGGTGGGCCATTCCCGAGTTGGTGACGGCGGTGTGCCACAGGTCGAGCGAATCCAGCTTTGCCAGCCCCGAAAGGGGCGAGCCCCGCCCCGCTGACGCCGTTGCACCCGCGCACACTCAGCCGCTCGAGCGCCTTGATCTTGCCCAGGTGTGCGAGGCCCTTATCGCCCACACCGTCGCGCATCAGCGTGATGTCTTTCAGGCTGCTCATTCCCGCCAGGTACGCCATCCCGTCGTCGGCAACGCGCTGCGAATCTTCGATCGCAATCACCCGCAGCCCCTTGAGCGCCTTCAGCTTCTCGAGCCCGGCGTCGGTGATCTCGAAGCTGCGCAGCTTGAGCGTCTTCAGGTTCGTCAGGTCTTTGAGGTGAACCAGCCCCTTGTCGGTAACGTAGCTGCAGCCGCGCAGGTCGAGCAGTGTGACCTGCGACATGCCTTTGAGCTCTGCCAGCCCGTCGTCCGAAAGATTAGTGAACAGCAGGTGGAGTTGTTCCAGCTTCGGCATCGCCCGCAGGGACTTGAGCCCCTCGTCAGTGATGCTCGAACGGCGCAGGTTGATCGATTTCAGATTGGTGAGGCCTTCCAGGTGCTTGAGCCCCGCGTTCGTGACGGTCGAGCAGTTGTCGAGCTCGAGTTCGACCAGTTCTTTCAGGCCCGCGACATGGGTCAGGGCCGCGTCATTGATCCGCGGGCCCCAGATCACCAGCGTTTTCAGCTTCGGAAATTTCGAGACCGGCTCCAGTTGTTCCGGGCGGACGCGCTGATTCCGCAGGTCGATGCCGGCGACCGAGCCGTCTTTGTTGAAAGTGAGCTTCCCGCCCAGTTTTTCAAGAGCCATCCGGGCGGTTTCCTGGTCGGGAGACAGCGGACTGAAGGCGATCTTCTTCGCGTCGTTTTGCGAAGCCAGGCATTCCCCCGCGCAAAATCCCGCTGCGAAAAAAAGCCCCGGAACAGCGATTGAACCGCGAAACCGCCGCATCATGATCAGAATTCCCCCGGTTGCGAATGACCGGACCGAATGATAGTGTATTTGGATCAATCTGGCCGCGTTTCCAGTGTCGTTATTGTCAGCATTTCGGGAGCACAGCACAATGTCTCGCAGCACAAATCGTAGAACGTTCCTGCAGGAATCGGCGGCCATCGGCATCGGGTTGTGGGCGGGCGGTGGAATGCTGCCGCGCGCCAGCGCAGCCGCGAACGAGCGGGTCCGCTTCGCCTGCATCGGCATCGGGGGCAAGGGCGACAGCGATTCGGCCGACGCCGGCAAGAACGGCGACGTCGTCGCCATCTGCGACATCGACGACGCGCGGCTCGACAACGCCGCCAAGAAGTTCCCCAACGCCCAGCGCTTTAACGATTATCGCAAGCTGTTCGACGAGGTCGGCAAGAACATCGACGGCGTAACGGTCAGCACGCCCGACCATCACCATGCCTTCGCATCGATTGCCGCCATGAAGCTGGGCAAGGCGTGCTTCTGTCAGAAGCCGCTGACGCACTCGGTTTCCGAAGCGCGCCTGATGGCGAACGTCGCCCGCGAGATGAAAGTCGCCACGCAGATGGGCAATCAGGGGACCGCGGCCGACGCCCTCCGCAAAGCCGCCGCGACGATCAAGGCGGGGACGCTCGGCACCGTCAAGGAAGTTCACGTGTGGACGAATCGGCCGGTCTGGCCGCAGGGCGGCCCACGGCCGAAACCCGCCGAGAGCATCCCCGAAACCGTGCACTGGGATATCTGGGTGGGGCCGGCCCCGTTCCGCGAATACGCGGCAGGGGCGTACCACGATTTCAAATGGCGCGGCTGGTGGGATTTCGGGACCGGCGCGCTGGGTGATATGGCCTGCCACACGTTCAACATGCCCTACATGGCCCTCGACCTCAAGAACCCCACGTCGATCGAGGCCGAGCATTCCGGGCACAACGGCGACAGCTATCCCAACTGGTCGATCATCAAGTTCATGTTCCCGGCGACCAGCTCGCGGCCAGCGATTCCGGTGACGTGGTACGACGGCGGAGAAAAACCTGAACGGGAGCTGTTCGGCGACAAATTCGCCGGCAAAGACCTGCCGATCAGCGGCGCGCTCATCGTCGGCGAGAAGGACACGCTCCACGCCCACGGCGACTATTGCGAGCGGTTCAGCCTGATCAGCGGTGCGGAACCCCCCGACGTGGAATTCGTCAAGTCGCCCGGGCATTTCGTGGAATGGGTGCAGGCGATCCAGGGCGGGAAGCCGGCCATGTCGAATTTCCCGGACTACTCCGGCGGGCTGACCGAGACGATTCTGCTCGGCAACCTGGCAGTCTGGGCCGGCAAGGGCCCGAACTCGGACGGCAAGAAAATCGAGTGGGATTCGAAAAACCTGCGGGCCACCAACGCCCCGGAAGTCGACGTCATCATCAAGCGCCCGTACCGTTCGGGTTGGGCGCTGTAGTGTGTTGACGAGTTGAATTCGCTGTTCACTTCCAGCCCGGCCTTGCACCCGCGAGGCCGGGCTTTTCCATTGTCTTGTTGGCGACACCCGAGACGAGACAACTGTGCATTTTCCTTTGTCTCTCCAAACTTGTCGGAACCGACCCCCAAACTTGCGGGAACTGGGCCTCAAACTTGAGGGGACTCGTCTCAGCGCGCAAGTTTGAAAATCTCCGCAGTTTCATCCAGACTTGCGCGCCATTCGCCAATCTTGCGCGCATTTTCCCGCGCGTCGTCCTGCGGCGAGTCGGTGAGCGGCCAGCGAGGCTTGCCGTGGGCCACGTCCGCCGTCGTCGAGCGACCGATCCTGTCATTTTTGGCAACTGCGTTTTCGTGGCCTGCCTCTCTCCACATGCAGAGCGCTCCTCTTCAGCGAAGTGGCCGGATCCCTGTTTCCAACTCCGAACTCCGAACTCCGAATTCCGAAATTCGTCCTCATTGATTCTTTCCCCGACTGCGAACGTGGACAACCCCCCAGTTTGCAAAAAATAGAAAAGAGGAACGAAATCGTTGTAAGTTGCACGCCGCGCGAAGGATGCGCGCAAAAACGTGCAAAAAATAGAAAAAAATGTTACGGCAGCGAGGCCTGTTCGATTTGATCGCCGGTCGTCATGCGCCGCTGGCGATCTCACGGAGAATGGCACGGCGGCGGGAAGGCGAACTGAGCATCAGGCAAATTGCGCTCTTGTCGCCAAATGACTTCCGAACAACCGTCATTTCGGTTCGAAGCTTGTGATGAGTAGCCGGGAATTCGCTGCACGCCCGCGTTATGCCGCATATTGCGTGCGTCATTTTTCGGCGAGGGTTCTTATTTTTGGCAGCGCGTTAAACTCGCTGGCCGTCAAGTAGCGCACGGTGCCGCCAGCGCGCATCACAAGCCCGCCGACCTCAGATGACTCCGGTTCGTACCCGAGAACGTATTTGTCGTTAGCGTCACCGTCAGGTAGAAGTACAGCGTCCCACAGAACGAGAAATCGATTATTTCGGACCATTTCAAATGCCCGTGGAGCGCGATAAAAGTCCGGTGCGTTGATCGTATTTTTGGGCATGAACGATTCGAGATCTGCGAGAGTGCTCGGAGGCCTGCCGTGAGCGTCGTTGAACTCGTGATATAGTAGCGCAAATTTCTTGAGGTCGTGCTCCAGCAATAACCGGTTCCTGTTCGGGAGCCAAACGAGCATGACGTATGCAGCAACGAGAATTGCCAGCCCACCCATTGCGACGGGTACCGTTAGTCGAGGCGAAAAGCGTCTTCGCCCATCCGTGTCAGCGGAACTCTGGGACGGTGCGCTAATTTCAGAGGCATGGGGCTTGATTTCCGACGCCGTGCCGCATGCGGGACACCGGATGATTCCGACCGCGAAGTGTGCCGAACAGTCAGGATTGGCACAGGGTTGAAGCATCACTCCAGCATAACCCCCGTCAACGTGCGAATGAATGCCAAACACAACGCCAACTAGTGCAGCGACCTGACCCAGAATTGGAATCCCAGAAACGCGGCGATGCAAATGCCAAGTAATCCTGCACGTTTCCATGTCGGGGCGAACGCGAGTGCAAAGAAAGAAGTCGCTATCGCTGCGAGCAGCGAAAAGGCGTAGCCCAACTCGTAAGACGTGAAAACGGGATAGAACTTCCTTCGATGCGGCAGAAACGCGGGAATATCGCCATTCACGTAGCAGATTAGAATGAAGATCGGCCCGAAGATCAGAAAAGCCACCGACGCAAGAGTCAGGATGCGGGCCGTGCGCTGCACGATCGACAACGGGACCATTTCACTGGATGGCCGGTGCCGATTCGCATCCCGAATTGACTGCCACACGATTATGGCCGCTCCGATCAAACCGACCGACGGCGCCAGCATCGCAATGACCACAATGGCCGGCTTCCACTGCAAACCGGACAGCATCCAAACCGCAACAAATACGACGAGTGCGTAGCTTAATATTGCGGACACGACAAGCAGGCCGGTGAGCGGCGATGATTCGCGATCGTTCATCGGTTGCTCTCGGTGCCGGAGCGGCGCATGTGACTGTGGGTCATTCGATCGCCAGCCCCGGCAATGCCCCTTTCAAGTCTGCAAGACCGGCATCGCTGACCGTCGTGTTCGCCGTCCAGATCCGCCGCAAGCGGCTCAGGTTTTGTAGATGTACGAGGCCCTTGTCGGTCACTAATGTACGGTCGAGTCGGAGGGCATTCAGGCCACGCAGCCCCTTAAGATGTTCCAGACCGGCATCGGTCACCTCAGTGTTGTCGAGCCAGAGGACGTGCAGACTGCTCAAACCCATCAGTTGAATCAGCCCCGCATCCGTAACTTTCGTATCGCTGAGCCGGAGTTGTTCAAGACCCGACATCCCCGCCAAATGCTCAAGCCCTGAATTGGTGACTTGCGTGTTGCCGAGCAGGAGACTCCACAGGCCGGCCAGTCCGCTCAGGTGTTTCAGTGCGGCATCTGTCGTTGGCGTGTCTTCGAGGTCGAGGCATTGCAGGCTCGGCAGCCCTTTCAGGTGCGACAGCCCCGAGCCGGTGACGCGAGTGTCACGGAGCGAGAGCAGCCGGAGATTCGACAGCTCCTGCAATTGCTCGAGTCCGGCGTCTGTGATCGGCATGCTGGTAAGCTCAAGTCGCTCCAGCGAGACGAGTCTCCGAATGTGCATCATCCCGGCGTCTGTAAGACCGGAATCGTGAATGCGCAAAGATTTTAGCCTGGGGAGCACGTGTAAGACTTTGAGACCTTCGTCGGTGATTCCTGTATCCGTCAATTCCACGATTTCAACTTGCGGAAGCAGCGATAGGTGGGCCAGATCAGCGTCGTTGAACTCAGCACCCGTGAGTGTCACACGGCGCGGAGCATCAATGGCTTTCATCCACTGGTCGCCGACCTGTGAGCGCAGCCAGCCCAGGCCACTCCTTTCCACATCGACTGCACCCCATTGCTTTCCGCTTTCTGAGGGCGAGTACGATCGTTCCAGAAGCTGAATCGCCGCGTACTGTCGATGGCTCTGCCATCCGAACCACAGCAGACTGCCCAGCGCAAGCAGGATGAGGATTGCCGCGAACATCCGCAGCGATACCGGAATCCAGCGCCGGCGACGCGGCGGCTTGTCGATCGCGGGGACGGGAGTCGTGGTTGCGGGGGTGGCCATGTTGTCAGGTTACCCCCAGTCGGCGCGCAAGTGAATCCCAGTCACAATCTCGGCCGTTCCAGACCAATCTTCCCGTCAATCTCAATGCTGGCTACGATCCGGCCATGACCATCCTGCTCCCCACTCTGGCCGTCGCGTTCGGCGCGTTGTGCGTCTGGCTGACGGTGCGGATTGTCAACCGGCGCGAGCGGTGGGCGAAGTGGACTCTGGCCGACGTGGTCGGGGTACCGGTGCTGTATGTGCTGAGTTTCGGGCCGCCTTGCTGGATTGCCACCCGTGTCAGCGGCGAGTTTTCCGATGCTCCTTTGATTTATCGACCGCTTACCTGGACGTTCAAGCAAAGTCGAGTTGGCTTCGCCATCCAATGGTACACAGAACTTGCTGCGGCCGACGGCTGGCGATGGTATCCGGATATTGGCGTCGAGGAGACTGCCGAGGGGAATACAGTTGCGGACCGATGGGGCTTGCGACACTTTCCTTAGCCGCTTCCCTCGGATCCGTGTTCAATCTGTAATACAGACGTTTCAGATTTACGCACGGCACGAAGAAATCGGCGACGACATTCCGCAGTTCATTGGTTTGCATGGATTTCAGAATGCCCACGGATGGCGTGGCAATCCCACGGATGAAGAGTGCAGAACCAGGAAATACGCGAGCGACGCGCAATTGGCCTTACGAGAATGCGATCCACAGATTTCCGCAGATTAAGAATCACTCAAGGATCTCTCCAATCTGTGAAAATCTGCGTAATCTGTGGATATTCTAAGTCGTCGCGAATTCTCTATCCGTGGGATTGCCACGCCATCCGTGGGTTCATTCCGTAAGCCGGAACGATAAGGAACCGCGGAGCCACGCGGATTAGCGGACACGTGGTGCACCAGCACATCCGCGGCCATGCGCGTCATTCGCGGTTATTACTTTTTTGGTTCCTGCCGAAGGCCGGGCTGGGTTTCATCCGTGGCTCCCCCAAGCGCCGGCAATATTGAGCATTCCTCGCGACGCGCGGCTTCCTGCCCCCGGGCAGAGGCTCGTGAACGGGCGCGCCGGGTCCAGATATGCGCGGCGAACGTGGCCGGCTCAAGGCTTCTGCCGGGTTGAGACGATCAGGACTATGCCGCATTGTGCCCGCCTGATGAAAGGCACGATCGGTGGTGCCGGTCAGTCAAGCTGTGCCGGTCGGCGAAAGTCTGTGCCCGAGTTTGCGGCACACACAGGATTCGATCGCCGCGGCGGCAGGGGAGCCGACAGTGCTGAGCGTTCTGCAAAAATTCGTGAAGCAGAAAGCACGCAGTCCGGCAGTTCGCGCGCCCCGTCCCGGCCCGCACGCCGCATTCACGGCGTCGCTGCCTGTCCCCGCGATTGCTCCGACTTCCGCTTTTCGGCGAATGGCACTGGCTGAGTTGCAGAGGCGCTCGTGCGAGGTCCTGGGCCACAGTCTTGTGCAACATCCTGCCGCACTGAGCCTGCGCCGGCTGGGCAGCCTGTTGCTGGCGAACCTGCTGAGATTGCAGGCCCTGTGGCGGAGCGCCATTTCGGGCGACAAAACCGCAGTCCTGGCGATGGACGAGGTGGACCGGCTGATGGCGGGTTCCCATCGACTGCTCGACATTGTCGTCTCGCAACTGGCGCTGTGCACGGCGACGTACCAGGACGCCATGGCAGTGCTGGAATGGGGAAACCGCCTGATCGGGCTGGAGTACGTCAAATTCCACGCATTGCTCCCGCTTGTCGATCGTGTGTGCGACGACGTTCGCCGAAAGGGCGACCTGGAGGAATTCACCCCCGTTTCGGGGCTGTCGCTGACGGCAATGGTCGAAGCGCAGCCGGGCGGCGACGCGGCGGCGATCTTCGTTGACGGCCTGATGACGGCCCGGGCGCTGGCGTTGGCGTTCCGCGACGACCGCCGCCTGGCCGACCGTCTGCCGGTGATGATTCTTGCCGCGCTGCTCCAGGACGTCGGCAAGGCATCGATCGGCGTGACACCGGCCCCGCAGCATGCTGCCTGGCACGATCGCCAGCACCCGGCGATCGGCGCGGCGCTCTGTGGCAGCATCCGCGGCGCGCCGCCGGAACTGCCGCTGATCATCGCCCAGCATCACGAGCGGTTCGACGGCACGGGGTTTCCGCGAGTATTGCGGGGCTCAGATCTGCTTCCTCAGTCGGCAATCGTCGCCGCGACGACCCGCTTCGCCGAACTGTGCCTGGCGACGGACGATGCTTCCTCCCGATGTGAGAATTTCTCCGACTCGATCAGCCATGCAGCGCACACGCTTGTCGCCGAGGCCGAATGGGGAAAATGGAAACTTGAGATTGGCCGGCGGATCGCATCCCGCGTGGCGGAAGAGCAGGGGCGAGGCGATTTGCCGGCGCGTGCGAATTCGGGCAAGACTTCCGCCGGGCGGGCCGTGCCTGTCCACGATTCCGATCGCAGCTTGCAGTTGCACGGTCTGGAACTGAGCCTGCAGGGTGGGCACGCCGAACACGATGCGGGGACGGTCTCGAAGCGCCCGAATGCATTACCCTGGCGCGACGTTCAGATTCCGCACGTGCCAAGCGGCATGATGACGCTCCCATGAAAGACCATCCCAAAGGACCGAAAGTACCAGTCGCGAAGCACGACGATTACTGGTCACTGGCCCGGCAGCCGCTGCCCTGCCTGTTGTTTCTGTTGCCACTCCTGGCAACTTACGAAATCGGCGCGGGTGTGCTGGCTGTGCAAGATTCGGCGCGAAACGGCGCCGACTACTGGCTGCGGTCGGGACTGCACCTGGCCGGGTTCAAACATCCGTGGTTGTTGCCCGTCGTCGTGGTGGGCATGCTCGTCGCCTGGCAGATCGCGGGCGGATATCGCTGGAAGGCATCACCGGGTACGCTGATCGGGATGCTGGCCGAGAGCGCGCTGTTCGGCGGGTGCCTGGTACTGCTGGGTCAATTGCAGGACGCCGTGTTTCACGCGCACGCCGGGCAACTGGCCGAGGGCCCGCATCAGGCCATTCCCCTGGCGCAAGCTGGATCATTGCCGCTCGTGATCACGTATCTCGGCGCCGGCGTCTACGAAGAGACGCTGTTCCGGCTGTGCCTGATTCCTGCCACGTTCGTGGTGCTGCGGCTGCTGTTGGTACCGCGCGGCGCGGCGATGCTGCTGTCGGTTTTGGCCACGAGCGTGCTGTTCTCGCTCGCGCATTATGCCGGGCCGAGCGCCGACCAGTTCACCTGGTTCAGCTTCGTGTTTCGAGCCTCGGCCGGGTTGTTTTTTGCGATCTTGTTTGTCGTCCGCGGGTTCGGCGTTACGGTCGGGAGCCACGCTGCGTATGACGTGATCGTCGGGGTGCTGATCCCGGCGTTTGTTGCGTCGCATGGCGCCGTTTAGCGTCGAGGCGCCGGATCCCTCGCTGACGCGTCGGGCTACGTTGGGGAGGTCGCGTATCGATGAGATCGCCTCACATTGCGCCGTCGCACTCGAAAAACTTCTCCCCTCTCCCCTTGTGGGAGAGGGGCCGGGGGTGAGGGGGCGCTGCGCGAGAGAGGAGAGAGTCGAAGTTAGAGAGTAGAACGACGATTGGAGGATTCAGGGCGCGTCACCTTCGACCGTATTCTACTTTCTGCTCTCTCCAATCAACTCTTTCGCGCAGCGCCCCCTCACCCCTAACCCCTCTCCCGCGGGGGGAGAGGGGGACATGGTTCTTATTGGGGGAAATACTTTGGAAAGTGAGACGATCTCTGATGTGGGCGCGGGGTGGAAGCGCCTCGACGCTAAACGGGCGAATATCATTCAAATGATCTGCTGAATCGGGTCGGCGCCTTCGACGCCGACGAGCTTCTGGTTGAGGCCATTGTAGAAATAGCTGAGGCCGTTGGGGTCGAGCCCCATCTGCTGCAAGATCGTCGCGTGCAGGTTCTTGACGTGGAACCGGTCGGCGACGGCGTTGCTCCCCAGTTCGTCGGTTTCGCCCACGCTCACGCCCCCCTTGATCCCGCCGCCGGCCATCCACATCGTGAAGCCGTAGGCGTTGTGGTCGCGGCCGGTGCCCTTCTCGTACTCGGCGGTGGGCTGGCGGCCGAACTCGCCGCCCCAGACGATGAGCGTCTCGTCCAACATGCCGCGCTGCTTCAGGTGGTAGCCGCGCCGGCCACGCCTGAGCATCCATAGGAGCTTTCCCCCAGTTCTATGCTTCACAAACAGTTAATCTTGGTATTGTCGGTTG
>JACQFH010000317.1 GCA_016200145.1 Planctomycetia bacterium
CGCCTGACTGAAATCGACGGGAACCAGAATGCGATCAGCCTTGGTCATGGCTGTGTCGCCGGTACATCGAGGGCGTGACGGCGGATCATCAGATGAAACTGCGTGTACCGGCGAAGCTGATCGGCCGAGTCGAAATGAAATGCGCGTTCCGGACCATGTCCATGTGCCAGAAAGGCCCTTGTCGAGGGTGTCACATAGGCGTCCGGCGCGTGTCGCAGAAGATCATCCAGGAACGACTGGAAATTGACTGTCGCCGAATCGGACTTGCGCTCACCCAGGTATTCGTAATTCATTCGTTTGTGGTCGATACGAAAAGCGCGAAACGGACTGCGGCGGATGAACCACAATTCGGGACCGGCGGTCGCGGGGATTTCGAGCGGGGCGTGCGGGCTGCGTCGCGCCGCCGAGAGGACCGACATCTCCCCCGTCGGATAATGCCTGCCGGCTTCCTGGGGCACGACGCCGACGCAAATCAGCTCGATCTCGTTCCACGGCACGCAAGTCTCGAGGTCGCCGTGCTCTTCGATGATCACTAGGCCGGCATCGGTGCAGTTGCCGTGGTGCACGATTTCGCCGTGATGAAAATCGGGAATCTCTCCGGCCGTTGCCACATCCGCGCGGACGCCGATCCTCTGGATCGCCGAGGCAAGCTGTTCTGCCCGCTCGCGCGTCAGCCGGTCGGGAAGGATTCCGGGGGCGCTGCGAGCGTGAACGATGGCGTCCGTGGGGTGCATTCCCAGAACTTCGACGAGGACCTGGGCCAGTTCATGCGGGTCTCCGGGGACGGCGAACACCACCACATGACAATCAGCCGCGGCAGTTATTTCGGTGTTCATACACGTTCTCCAATGTCGGCAGGTTTGAATCGCCATGAGCCAGTTTCCGAATGCCAGACGAATGAATCGGCAGCCTGGAAAAACAAAAAAGCCCCGGCGGCAGGCATTGCCGCAGGGGCCGACGTGACCATCTCGATTCTGCCTTGCCACTCGCGAGCAAGGCCGACAATACGAGCCTACGATTTTTGAATTTGGTAGTCAAGCACCGTTTTCGACCCGGACAGTGCCCTGAATTGATCGCGCTGCGCGAATGCGCCCCGGCCGATTCAGAGCGGCCGGGACACTGCACGTGAATCGTCTCCTGGTCCCGTATTTGAGAATTCGGACGTCGAAGCTCAAGCCGGAAGCGTGCGAATTCCGATTTTCTTCCTATCACTGCCCCGGTTTGCTCGCGACGGGCAAACGATCAAAGAGGTTATGAAAGCCTCTGTGTGCGCCGAAATGCACGCAGGGGCTTGTTTCGTTTTTGCTCGCTCTCACCAGGGACCTGCCAGCGGCACTCATTTTCAGGATCAGAATCATGACACACCGAATCGGGATGGGATTAGTGCTGGCGACGGTCGTCGGTCTGGGGTGGTCGTTTGGCCAGGCAGAGACAAAATCAGCCGCGAAGCCGCAGCGGCTGCCGGAAAGCGCCCTGATGCAGGCCAAAGTGGCCAGTTCCCACAAGGTCATGGAAGGCCTCGTCGCCAAAGACTTTCACGAGATTCGCACGGGGGCCGAAGAACTCAAGAAGATCTGCCGGGCCACGGAATGGCAGGCCCATTCCGATCCGGTGTACGGCCATCATCGGGCCGAATTGATCCGGCAGGCGAACAAGCTGGTCGACAGTGCGGATCAATCGAATCTCGACGCTGCGGCATTCGCGTACATCAACGTGCTCGCGACGTGCATCCACTGCCACGAGCACTGTCGCGACGTGCTGAAGATCGCAGAGATCAGGCGGCCGACAAAGGTCATTCCCATCCCGACGAACGACGCCGACGACATGCCCCCCGGCCCGGCGACTCAACGGAGATAACCCGGAAGATTCACGCTCGCAGAAATCAGCTTGACAACCCGCTGCACGTTCAATAGAGTGTGCGGCGCCTGCTCACGAAGGGCAGGAACTTTTTAGTCAGACTGGTGAGCTACGACAGCCCCACGCCGCGAACTCCGCGGCGCGGGGCTTTTTTTTTGAATTCAGCCGAACTCCGTGAAAGCCCGTATGCCCATGGATTTACTGACGCGCACCGCGCCTCTGGCGGTGGCCGCGCTCCTGCTCGGGTGCGAGCGGGCGCCGCAGATTGAATTTAAATCAAGCGAGCCGGTCGCGGCCCTGGCCCCCGAGTTGCAGTCGAAGATCCGCGAGGTCCTCGATGTTGAATGCGGAACGGTCTTGCGCCCCAAACTGCTGGGAAGCGACAAGGTCGATGCCGAACACCTGCTGACCGGCCGCGAGGCCTACCTGAAGCGGTGCTCCCAGTGCCACGGCGCGACGGGAGACGGCCAGGGAGAGGCAGCGAAGTGGCTCAATCCCAGGCCGCGCGATTATCGCCCGGGCAAATTCAAGTTCTCATCGACCCCATTTGACAACAGGCCCCTGCGAGCCGATCTCATTCGCACGGTGCGCAGCGGCGTGCCCGGAACGTCGATGCCGGCCTTCAATCTGCACTCCGCGCACGAGATCGAGGCGATTATCGACTACGTGCTCGTGCTGACGCACCGCGGCGAACTGGAGATTCAACTGGCCGCCGAGGCCGATGCTTCGCAGGAGCTTCCCGACGAGATGATTACCGAGCTCAAGAACCTGGTGATCGAACGCTGGACCGAGGCCGAATCCCGGGCCACGCATCCGCTGTCGGCTGAGCCGAAATTCACCGCCGAGCAGGTCGCC
>JACQFH010000321.1 GCA_016200145.1 Planctomycetia bacterium
CCCGGGCACGGGCACTCCCGAACCCGGGGGATTCACCAGCCACCAGGTGCTGCAACTGGTGCGCGGCCTGGCGGGTCTCAACATCGTGGGGGGCGATCTCGTTGAAGTAGCGCCCGCGTACGATCACGGCCAGATCATGGCCATCCTGGCCGCCAATCTCGTGTTTGAAATCCTGTCTGTGCTGGCGCTTAATCGCCGGGGTGCGGTACGCTGAGTCCAATTCGCTCAGTCGGACGTATCATGGTTCCCGCGCGAAATTTGGCCACGGATGAAACACGGATAAAGATGTGTCTCAACGCGTGCCGCAAATCACGCTATTGCCAGACAATACGATGCGGCCCACGGATAGCGTGGCAATCCCACGGATGACGGCAGGGAAGACAGGAAAATTGGGGAAAGGAAAATCGTGGCCCGGCCTGCCGTGGCCAATTTGCAACCGCCGGCCGAAAACTAATTTTCCTGTCCACCATTTTCCTGTCATCGATAGTCAACATCCCCCTATTCCCTCATCCCCCCATCTTCTTTCCTGTCGCGGTACGTGGCCCGACGATCACGCGCAGAAGACATGCGACGGGCAGAACTATTTCTTTTCGCGCTTGGCTTCCCAGTCACGGCTGTTGGTCTGGCCGTTGCGTTCGGATTCGGCCTTCCCTTTGATCGTGTCGCCTTCGACCTTGCCCTTGTACTTCGTCGTGCGCTTCTGGCCGTTGCGCTCGCGGGTGACCGAAAACGAAACTTCGCCGTCTTTGAACTTGCCATCGTCGATCGCCGTTTCCTGGTTGTTGCGGCCGACCAATGTGCCCGAGAGTTTCTCTCCATCGACCTTCAACTTAAGCGTCTGTTCGCGTGTTTCATTGTTGAACGTGACGCTCCATTTCCAGGTGCCGGTCGGGTCGGGTTTGTCATCGGCCCGGCTGCTGACGGGAAAACTGGCCGCAATGACGAACAGGGCAACGCAGAAAAATCGGTGCATGGCGTTTTCTCCAGGATGTGAGTGGGAGAGACGAAAGCCGAACGCATGTTGAAATGGCCCGGCTTTTCGGGGTGGCGATGAGTATACCACGGTCGGGTGCTGAAATGGCAGTTGCCGGATACGACCGCAAGTCGGGGTCAATACGGCGGCTGATTCGTGCCGTAAATCGTCGGGAAATACGAGTTCCGGCACGGGCACACGATTTGCATTACAATGCGTATAATGATTTGAGGCGCCTCGGCCGGCCTTGGTGCCGGCGCGCCGGGCGCAACCTGCATGGAGATTCCTATGTGGCGTGAACTAGTTCGTAACGTATTGTTGATGAGTTTGCTGGGAGCATTCCTGTCCGGGGCGTCGCTCCCTGCGCAGGCGGCAGCGATTCAAGATGATGCGGGGTTTTTCAGCCGCGCGGCACTGGACAAGGCCAATGCCCGGCTGGCCGATCTCGAACGAGAGTACGGGAAACAGGTTCGCATCGAGACCTTCAAAACGGTGCCCGACGGCCGCGGCGACGAAGTGGCGAAAATGAATCCGGCCGATCGCGCCCGGTACTTCGAGAAATGGACTCGTGATCGGGCTTCAAGCGAGCACGTCAAGGGGATTTATGTCCTGATTTCCAAACATCCCGGGCATATCGAGGTGGCGGCAGATCGCCAATCACAAAACCAGGGAATCGGAGCCCGTGAGCGAACTCAACTGCGGGACAAGCTCATGGCTGGCTTCCGTCACAACAAATTCGACCAGTCGCTGGCCGACGCGGTTGATTATCTGAGCGGCATGTTCAAGGAAAAACTGCACGCCAAATCGGTTGCCCCGGCGCGGAGCGGCGACAGTCACCAGGTCGGAAATCACCAGGCGCCGGCCGGGAGGACAGGAATGGGCTGGCTGGGATGGGTTGTGGTGATTGGCGCCGTGCTGCTGGGCATTCGGCTCCTCGGCGCGATGTTCGCTGGCGGCGGTGCGAATCCCATGGGGGGAGGCTACGGCCCCGGTTTCGGCGGCGGCGGTTTCTTCGGGAGCCTGATGGCCGGGATGCTCGGCGCAGTAGCCGGCAACTGGTTGTATCACAATATGTTCGGCGGTTCGGAATCGCTTGGTCACAGCGGCGGTATCGGCGACGACGCCCACCACTCGTCGGACGCAGGCGCGGGTGAAGATTTTCAGACGAGCGGCGGCGATTACGACGGCGGCGCGGAATCCGGCGGAGACTTCGGGGGCGGCGATTTCGGCGGTGGAGATTTTGGAGGCGGCGACTTCGGCGGCGGGGATTTTGGAGGCGGCGACTTCGGCGGCGGGGATTTTGGAGGCGGCGACTTCGGCGGCGGGGATTTCTAGCCCGCCGCGCGTTCCCAGGCTCTGCCGGGGCACGCCATGCATCCCAGGCTCTGGGAACGCCATGCATCCGAGGCTCTGCCTCGACCGCCCGCGAGGCAGAGCCTGGGACCGAGGCGTGGGATAGGCTTCCAGCCTGTCAACAATTCGCGAGGATGATTCCGCTTCAGTCGCGCGTCACTTGGAGTCGCGATCGGGAGGCAGGATGTGCCCCAGCTTGTCGCGCTTCGTTGCCAGGTAGTGCTCCCGATGCTTTTCGGGCTCGGCGATGATCGGAATCTGCTCGACGACCTTCAGCTCGACGCCGGAATACACGAACGCGTTCGTCTTCTTGGGATTGTTCGTGAGCAGGCGCACTTCCGACAGCCCCAGATCTTTGAGGATCTGCAGGCCCACCATGTAGTCGCGCATGTCGGCTTTGAAACCCAGCTTGTGATTCGCTTCGACGGTATCGAGACCTTGATCCTGCAGGACATACGCCTTGAGCTTGGGGACGAGGCCGATTCCGCGGCCTTCCTGAGGCAGATAGACAAGCGCGCCTGCGCCCGATTTGGCGATCATCTCCAGGGCCATGTGCAACTGGTCGCCGCAGTCGCAGCGCAGCGAAGCCAGCAGGTCTCCGGTGAAGCACGACGAGTGCATTCGCACCAGTGGCGGGGGGGGCGACTTCAGATCCCCGAACACGATCGCCAGCGGCACCTGGTCGTCGTGCTCGACGTGATACGCGATGACGGTCGCTTCCCCATATCGCGTCGGCACCCGCGCTTCGACTTCACGGCGCACGAGCCGTTCGCTCAAGTGGCGGTGCCGGATCAATTGTTCGATGGAAATCATCGGGATATTGAATTCCCGCGAGAGCGCGACCAACTCGGCATGGTCGGCCATACCGGTGCCGCGACGGCTGCAGATTTCGATCAGCGCGCCGACGGGTTTCAGCCCCGCCATTCTCAGGAGGTCGACCGTGGCTTCCGTATGCCCTGCGCGGCGGAGGACGCCCCCGGGTTTCGCGAGCAGCGTATCGACGTGCCCGGGGCGCATGAAATCGTCCGGCAGCGAATGCGCGTCAGCCAGGGCCCGCAGCGTCACGGTGCGGTTCTCTGCGCTGACGCCTGTCCCCGAATTGCGATGATCGACGGGAATCAGAAACGGCGTCTGCATGGCCGCCGTGTTTTGGTCCGGGGGAACCATGGGTGTCAGGTGCAACCGCGACGCTGTATCCTCGGTCAGCGGAGCGCACAGCACGCCTTTGCCGACCTCGAGCATGAAATTGACCGTTTCCGGAGTGATCGACTCGGCCGCGCAGATGAAGTCGCCTTCATTCTCGCGCTCGGCCGCATCGACGACAATGACGAGCCTGCCGGCTCGCAGAGCCGCCAGCACGTCGTCGATCGCACTGTATTGGAAATCGGGCATCGGAGAGGAGTCGAAGTGGTCAAAGGGGTCGAAAAGTCGAAGAGACCGTCGATCGCGAGTCTGACTCTTCGACCCCTTCGACTTTTCGACTCTGACTTGTGTCACTGATTATACCCGCCGCGACAGCCTTGACGAACAAACAACTGTTGATATATTCAGGTAGTGCGTAAATTCGTTGCTTTCATCAATCTGCTTCGATATGCTGATGGATAGCGAGTTCCTTCCAGATTCCCGCACGAAACAGTCCCTGCTAAAGTGAGACGCGACACAGGTTTCGAGCCGGCCGGCGCCATCGCCTGACCCGGCTTCCCGCCACCAACTTCCTGCAAGTTGCCTTGTGCCGTAGGCGAAATGGACTTTCGCTCGATTGACCCGGAGAACCACACAATGAAGCGTCCCTGGAGATTGACGGTCGCCGCCGGCATCGGGTTCAGTTTGGCCCTGATTTCCGCTGATTCGTTGCTGGCTCAGGCCCCCAAGCCGAAGGGGCTGGGCGATCCGGGCACGCTCACCGCGCTCAAGCTCGAGCCGAGCCTTAGCGATAAGGGCGTTTCGATTCGCGGGCGCGATTCGCGCCAGCAGGTCTTTGTCAGCGGGGTGTACTCCTCCGGCCAGTTCCGCGATCACACCCGCAAGGTTGCCTTTACGGCGCAGCCGGAAGGGATCGTAAAGATCGACGCCAATGGCATGATGACGCCACTGGCCGATGGGACCACCACCGTAACAGCAAAAGATGCGGCGACGGGCCTGCTTTCGACGCTGGCCGTCACTGTCACTGGGATGGCCGGCGACCTGCCGATCAATTTCACGAACCAGATCGTCCCCATCTTCACCAAGTTGGGCTGCAACGGCGGTGGATGCCACGGCAAATCAAGCGGCCAGAACGGTTTCAAGCTTTCGCTGCTGGGGTTCTACCCCGATGAAGACTACGAATACCTTGTGAAAGAAGCCCGTGGCCGGCGCTTGTTTCCGTCGTCCCCCGGCCAGAGCCTGCTGCTCACGAAGCCTGTCGGAAAGTCTCCGCACGGCGGCGGCAAGCGCATGGAAGTCGACAGCTACGAATACCGCTTGATCGCCCGCTGGGTCGAGCAGGGAATGCCGTACGGGTCTGAGAAGGACCCCGTCGTCTCCGGCATCAAGTGCCTTCCAGAAGGCCGGATCATGGATCGCGGCACTGACCAGCAGATCACCACTCTGGCACTCTACAGCGATGGCACGACCGAAGACGTGACGCAGATGGCCCTGTATGAGCCGAATGACACGGAAATGGCCGAAGTCACGACCGCGGGCCTGGTGAAGACGCTCGACCTGTCGGGTGAAGTCGCCGTGATGGCCCGCTATCAGGGGCAGGTGTCGACGTTCCGGGCGACGATTCCGCTGGGTGCTGAAATCGGCGCCATCCCGGAACCGAAAAACTTCATCGACGTCGCCGTGCAGAACAAGCTCAAGCTGCTGGGGATTCCCCCCTCGCCGATCTGCGACGACGCGACGTTCATCCGCCGGGTGTCGGTCGATATTGCAGGCCACCTGCCAACCGACCAGGAAGTTCGCGATTTTCTGGCGAGCAGCGATCCCCAGAAGCGCGACAAGCTGATCGACCAGCTCGTCGACAGCCCGGGCTACGCCGACCTGTTCGCCAACAAATGGAACATGGTGCTGCGGAACAAGCGACGGCAGCCGCAGGATACGCGCGGCACGTACGGCTTTTACCAGTGGATCCGCGATTCGCTCGACGAGAACAAGCCTTACGACCAGTTCGTTCGCGAAGTGCTGACGGCCTCGGGTGACGTCGCCAGCAACCCGCCGGTCACGTGGTACCGCGAAGTCGCGCAGACGAACGAACAGGTCGAAGATACGGCGCAGCTCTTCCTGGGCCTGAGAATTCAATGCGCCCGCTGCCACCACCACCCGTTCGAAAAGTGGAGCCAGGACGATTACTATGGCTTTTCGGCATTCTTCAGCCGCGTCGGCCGCAAGAACGGTGACAACCCCCGCGAACAGCGAGTGTTCCACAACGACGGTGCCGCCAGCTCGACGAATCCCCGTTCGAGCAAGGCCCTGAAGCCCACCGGCCTGGGCGCGCCCGCGCTCGACGTGCCTGTTGAACGCGATCCGCGGCACTTCCTCGTCGACTGGATGGCCGGCAAAGACAACAGGTTCTTCGCACCGGCGGTCGTGAACCGGTACTGGAAACACTTCTTCGACCGCGGCATCGTCGAACCCGAAGACGACATGCGGGAAACGAATCCGCCGACGAATCCCGAACTGCTCAAGGGACTGGCTGAGCATTTCATCAAGTACGGTTTCGACCTCAAGGATCTGGTCCGCACGATCTGCAAGTCGAACACGTACCAGCTCAGCGCTCTGCCCAACGACTACAATCTCAAGGACAAGCAGAACTTCTCGCTGTATTACCCGAAGCGCCTCAAGGCCGAAGTGCTGTACGACGCACTTCACCAGGTGACGGCCACGACGCAGGGCTACAACGGCCTGCCCGCCGGGACGAACGCTTTGCAACTGCCCGACCCGACCGTGGGTCCATACTTCCTGAAAGTGTTCGGGCAGCCGCAGGCCGACACGGCCTGCGAGTGCGAACGCTCGCAGGAAGCCAACCTCGCGCAAAGCCTGCACCTCCTCAACAGCAGCGAGGTGCAGGGGAAGATTTCGAGCGGCTCAGGCCGGGCCGCGCTCCTTTCGGCCGAGAAAGACCGGACCGATGAAGAGCGGGTGCAGGAGCTGTACCGCTGGGTCTACTCCCGCAACCCGGACGCCGAAGAAATGAAGATCGCGATGGCGCATCTGGCCAAGCACAAGGAGAACAAGAAGAACGCCTGGGAAGACATCATCTGGGCGCTGATCAATACGAAAGAATTCCTGTTCAACCACTAGTCGGCGGGCCAACGCCGTATCGTGATCCCCCCGGTGACGCGTAGCCGGGGGGATCTTTTTGCGCTGTAGGTCAGGCTTTCCAGCCTGACAGGGACCGGCGATCGATTAAGTGAACAGGCAGCAGGCCAGAATTATTGGCAGTCGCCCGCCAGACGCATGCCCATCGACTCCAGCCGCACGTCCCGTCATCAATATTTCATCCGTGGCTCAATCTTCGGTCCGATCGGTCTTCGGGCTGCCGTTCTTAGCTGGCTCCTCGGCGGCGAGGGGATCGCATTTCAGACTGACCAGTTTGCCGTTCCGGGTGACTTCGGCGGCCAGGGGCAGGTCGGTTCGCCCCAGGACTCGGCGGATTTGCCAGGTGCTGATCCGCTGGGCGCGGCGGCCGTTGAGGGATTCGAGCTTGTCTCCGGCGACCAGGCCCAACTGGGCCGCCGCGCCGTGAGCGGGCACAGTTTTCAGAACGACGCCACGGTTGTCGCGCTCGACGGTCATGTGCGCCAGATTGAGCCGAACGTCGGGCGCGTCGTACCGCGCGCCTTTCTTCAGGTACATCTTTCCTTTGGGAAAGTCGAACGTCACCAGGTACCGCGACAGGTACGACAGCCCCACGCAGTTTCCTTCGCCCGAGTTGCCGATGATGCCCTCGTGGCGGAAACTGCCGATCTGAATCGCCTCGACCCGAACGGTGTCGAACGAGCGCGTCCCCGACCGGGCCACGCCCGTTTCTTTGGTGAGAACTGCGGCCTTTTCGTTTTCTTCGAGCGTCGCCAGGAACCGGTTGTCGATGTCGAGTGAATTCCCGGCCCGGGCAGTCGACACGAAGAACTTTTGCGGCTTTTCCCCCGGTACAAGAAGCTGCACGATCGGCACGGCGTATTCCTGGCCGGGCTGAAGGATGCGGATCGCTTCGCCGGACGCCGGGGGAACTAAGGGCAGGAATCGCAGGACACCTTCGTCGAAATCAATCTGCACGATCTGGTTCCGGAGCACATCCATGCCGAGCTCTCCATGGAAGTCGAGAGCCAGCCCTTCGCGCATGGCAGCGTAATCGCCCGCTTCGACGCCTTCCGCAAAGTCGAGAGAGTTGCTGCCCAGCCGGGCGTTCAGCTTGAAGAGCTTTTTCTCCTGGCCGGCGCCGCCGTTTCGCGGTTCGAGCGCCGGCAGGTCCAGCTCTTTCGCAAGCGCCGCGTCAATGATGGTTCTGGCAAGCGCGGTGCACACGAGGAACCGGTATTCGCGTTCGTGGATGACGAGGGGCAGCAGCAGAAAATCGCCGTCCGGCGCGACCTCAAACTCGGCGAGCGCCCGGACCTTCCGGTCGGCAGCCGACGCCGGTGCGGCACAGGCGAGCATCAGCGGCCCGACGATCAGAATCCATCGCAGCTGGGGATGCAGATTCCGCGAATATCTCGTTCCTTCATGCATCACCTGATTATAGCATGACACACGACCGACCGCCGCGGATCGCCGGCAGCACGGCTCAATGCGAGACGACCAGGTCGGGAAGAGCGCGGTTGAGCTCGCTGATGCCGTCGTCGGTGACGCGGGTATTGGCCACGTTCAGGTATTTGAGCTTTTCCAGCTTTCGCAGGCCGATCAACCCGACGTCGCCGACCGGCGTATTGCTGAGCTCGAGCGTTTCAAGACTGGCAAACTCGGCGATCACGGCGAGCCCCTCGTCGGTGATCTGCGTCTGGTCGGCCAGGAGGTGACGCAGGTTCTTGAGCTTCTTGAGATGCCTGAGAGACGTTTCAGACACGCGGGTCCCGATGATCACGAGTCGCTCCAGTGCGGCGCAATTCCCGATCAGGGCGAATCCGGCTTCACCGATATTGGTGTTTGACAGGCCCAGATCCTTCAAATGAGGCAGCCTCGGCAAGTCGAGCTCAATCAGCCCGGCATCGGTGACGCGCGTGCGTCCGAGGTTGAGCAGCTCGAGGCGCTCGAGCCCCTTGAGGTGCACGAGCCCCGCATCCGTCACCGGCGTTCCCTGCACGTGCAGCTCGCGGAGGCCCGACATTTTCCCGAGCTGCTGAAGCCCCTCGTCGCCGACGACCGTATTCCGCAGCACCAGGGCCTGCAGATTCTTTAGGCCACTGAGGTGGACCATGCCGGGGCTGCTGATCCGCGTGCGGGACAGATCGAGCGTTTCCAGGCTTGCTAGTCCGGAAAGCGGTGCCAATCCGTCGTCGGTCACGCTCGACAGCTCGGCGACGAGTTGCCGCAAGTTCGGCAGTCTGGCCACGTGCGTCAGGTGCTCGTCGTGCAATTGTCCGCCTGTCAGCGTCACGTCTTTAAACACGCCATCGCCGCGCAGGATCGTGGTGATCGAGCCGCCCCACCGCTGAATCTCATCGGTGGCTATGTAGGTGGCGTACTGTTCGGGCGTCAAGTTGCTCTTGAGCACCTTGACGAAAATTGAATCGCTGCCGAACGGCCCGAAGGTGAGCAGCTCCCGTAATCGTCTGACTGCCGAAGCATACGATGCACCGCGGATCCCGACTTCGGCATTTCTTTTCCATGCGGATTCGAATGACTTTTGTTCCGCGTGAATCTCATCAATGAGGTGCTTGATGTCGCCGCGCCCCGCCAGCAGCAGCCTGTTCGTCTGCGAATCCGTCAGCCGGCACTCGCGCGTCACGTCGGCGACTTTGAAATGCAGCAGCTTTCCGACCTGATCGTTCACGGCGTCCGCAATCGTTTTTCCGCGAGCGCCCAACAATTCCATGTTGAACATCTCGGCCGGCGTGATCGTTACGACACGGAACGGAATTGTCTCTGGCCGGATGACTTCACCCGTATATTCGTCAACGAATTGCTGAACAGGCAGAAGCTCGTCGGATTCCTCGACAATCTTCCGTTGCCAGAATGCGCGCGCGGGTGAGGGGGCACACGCCGTAAGAACAGCGGCGAGCGAGAAGATCAAGGGGGTACGAATGAACCTGTTCATGCCCGGATTGAATTCCCCTGCCAAGGGGGAACCCTTACAGGGTTCGCATCACAGATGAACCACAGACCCAGGCTAGGCCGGCTCAGCGCCGGCCAACCCTGAGCTTTGACTGTGCAACTCCCTCGGAGTATTACGCGCAGCGATCCGTGTGGATCGAAATCCACGCGACGCCGGATTGCCGTAATGTCGAGCGATGTTGTTGTTATTTGGTCGCCGGTGGCGTTTCCGACTTGGGCGGGTCGAACGTGCGGACGGCCTGGCCGTTCGTGCCGTTCCAGACGCGCAACACGCCGTCCTGGCCGGCGGCGACGACGACCTGTTCATTCTGCGATGCGGCCGCGGCGAACATGAAATCGGTGGCCCCCGCGAAGTTGCGGAAGTTGTTGCCGTTGTCGGCCTGGTGGAATCGCACGGTCTTGTCGCCGCCGCAGCTCAAGATGTTCGGCCCGCGGCCCATGTACTGGATCGACGTCACCTGCTTGGCGTAGCCGCCGATCGTGCGGGCCTGTTCGCCGGTCTCGACGTTCCAGACCTTGATGGCGTTGTCGGCGCCGGCGCTGGCGACGAACTTGCCGTCCCCCTTCCACGCAACCCCCAGTACGTGATTCGTGTGCCCTTCGAACGATTTCACGACCTTGCCCGAGGCGATGTCGTGGATCTTGACGAACTTGTCGGCGGCCCCGGACAGAACAAGCTGCCCGTTACGCGAGAATTTGACGCCGAACACCGTGTCGCTGTGGGCCTGTTCGAAATTCTTGAAGATCGTGCGGTTGGCGACGTCCCACAGGACGAGCTCGCCCGAACGCGACGGGTCACCCCCGCCGGTCGCCAGATACTTGCCGTCGGGACTGAAATCAAGGCACAGAATGCGGCTGATGAAGACCGAATCGTTGAGATCCTGCGGCGCCTCTTTCTTGGGACCGAGCACTCCCGCCAGAGTCCAGCCGGGGCTGAGCTCCCAAGCCTTGGCCGACTGGTCGGCGGCGCCGGAGACGAGCCCCCTGCCGGCGGCGTAATCGAGAGCCAGCACCTGGGCCTTGTGCCCGTCGAGAATCCCCCACGGCGTGCCGGTCAGGCCGTCGAACGTGGAAATCGCAAAGCCGTCGCCCGCGACAGCCAGCTCTTTGCCATCTCGCGAGAAGCGCACGGCGCGAATCGGTTTTTCGCGTTCGGTGGCGGCGGTCTTGCCGGCCGCCAGCGCGGCCTCGACGGCCTTCTGCCGGCCGTTTGCCGCCTCGTTTTCGGTTTTCGCCTTGGCAACGCCGTCGGTGGCTTCTTTCACGGCGCGGTCGGCTTGCTCGAGCGCCTTGATCGCGACGGCCTTGTCATCGTCGGCTTTCTTGGCGGCCGCGGTGGCGTCGGTGGCGGCCTTGTCGGCGGCGGTCTTGGCATCCGCCGCGGTCTTGGCGGCGGCGGCCGTGTCAGCCATGGCTTTGTCGGCGACCGGTTTGGCGTCGGCGGCTTTCTTGGCGGCCTCGGCCGTGTCGACGGCCTTTTTGTCGCCGACGGCTTTGGCGTCGGTGGCTTTCTTGGCGTCGTCGGCAGTTTTGGTGACGAGGGCATCCGCGTCGACCTTGGCCTTCTTCAGTGTTTCGTTATTGACGTCCTTATCGAGGGCTTCCTTAGCCTTGGCGGCCGCGTCGACGGCGGCTTTCGCGGCAGCGGCCGTATCGACGGCGGCCTTGTCGGTGACAACCTTGGCGTCGGCAGCGGCCTTCGCAGCGGCGGCTGTGTCGGTCACGAGTTTGTCGGCGACGACTTTGGCGTCGGCCGCGACCTTCGCCGCTGCGGTCGTATCGGCTGCCGCCTTGTCGGTCACCACCTTGGCGTCGGCGGCGGTTTTGGATTTCGCAGCCATTTCGGTGGCGGTCTTCTCGGCGGCGGTCTTGGCTTCGGTCGCCTTCTTCTGGGCCTCGGTTCGTTCCGTGACGGTCTTTTCTGCCGCGGGAATGGCGTTCATCGCCACGGCGACGGCGGCCTTGGCTTCGGCTTCGTCTGCGGTGAGGTCGGCGACGATCTTCTGGTTGCGCAGGTCCCCCTTCATTTCGGCGATCTGCTGATTGTTACCGGCGTTCCAGAGCTTTGCCGTGTTGTTGGCCGAGCCGGATGCATACCGCTGGCCGTCGGACGAGACGGCGATCGAGGTCACCGGTCCGCCGTGCCCCAGCGCGGCGACCTGGTTGCCTGCCGCGAGGTCCCATACGCGCACCGTGCCATCGTCGCTCCCCGACAGAATGCGCGCACTGTTGGGGGGAATGAAGGCGATCGACGTCACTGGACCGCCATGCCCGGCGATCTGCTTTTCGAAGGCGAGCGAGAAGCTGCGGATGGCCTTATCGACGCCCGAGCTGATGAACAGCTTGCCCGTTTCACCCGCCGCGGCAAGCGCTTCGACAGCGCCGGCGTGCTCGGCGCTGATCTGTTCCACGACGGCGGTTTTGACATCGTGAACGAAAATCAGGTTGTTGGCTGTGCCGGAGGCGACGTGGTTGTTATCGAGCGAGAAGGCGACACTTTTGACGGGTGCCGTGAAACCCGCCAGCGCGGGTTGGGGTCCGTTACCGCCATTCGCGGCGGCCCACACGCGGACCTGGTTGTTTTCGCCGGCCGTGGCGAGCAGGTTTCCATCCGGGCTGATCGCCAGGTCGTGAATGACGGCCCCGTGATTCTGGGCCCAGGCTTGCGCACCGTCGCCGGTCTGATAGCGGCGGACCGTGCCGTCTTCGGACGAACTGTAAACGGCGTCACCTGCCGGGCTGTAGACCATGCCGGTGATGTTTTTGGTGTTGCCCGCGAGCACCCGTTCGAAGCGCAACGAGACGGCGGTGAGCGACTTGTCTGCGCCGCCGACGACGAGATTGTTGGCAGCCGTACCGAAGCGGGCGAACGTCAGCCCCTGTGCGACGGGGGTACTTTCAAGCAGGATTCCGCCCACGGCGTCCCAGGCGATCGCCAGATTGTCGGGGCCAGCGGAAACGACCCGCAGATTATCGGCGCTGAAGGCCACCGATTTGGGCGGCGCGGCGTGTCCGGCCAGCGTAAGCAGCACCTTGCCGTCGAGCTGCATGACGCGCACGTTGTTGTCGGCGCCGGTGGCGGCGAGTTTGTTGCAGTCGATGCTCAGGGCCAGCGCTGTAACCGGCTGACCGAACCCGAACGCGGCGGCCTGCTGCCCGTTCGTGGCGTTCCAGAGGCGAATCGTCTGATCGGCCGAGGCCGAAATGATTGTCTGGTTGTTGGGAGTGAACAGGGCCGCGGAAACCGCTCCGCCGTGACCGGCGCAATTGGCGATTTCCTTGGCGTCGGCGACGTTCCAAACTTTCAAAATATTGTCGGCCGCGCCGGACGTGGCCTGTGTGCCGTTCGAGTTGAGGCCCACGGCCGTGACCGTGTTCGTGTGCACGGCGAAGTTCGCGAGCTGCGCGCCGTCGGCG
>JACQFH010000322.1 GCA_016200145.1 Planctomycetia bacterium
GGATACGGGTACGGCGGTTACTATCGTTCGTATCACCGGCCCTACATCGGAATCGGTGTCGGCCCGGTCTACGGCGGCTTTTACGGTGGGTATCCCGCGTATGGGTACGGCGGCTGCTGGTAACAGTCGCTGATCGTATCGAGAATTGAAGTCTCTCGCGGGGCGGAAAGGATCGTCTTTTCGCTCCGCGTTCCTTTTTGTTCGATGCTTGCGAACGATGTCAGGCCGAGCCGGGCGTGATCTCAAGTGCCCTCCGCCTGAGGCGGACCGCAAAAGCGGCCGGGGCACGACTTTGTTTCACGCTTGCAGACCGAGGCGCAAGCGAGGCGGGGATAACTGAGTCCCTCGCTTACGCGTCGAGCTTTCAATGGGCGACAACACACTGTCTCGCTGGCGCCGCGGGTTGGTATTCGGAAGCTCCGCTTACTTCTCGATTCCCTGCTCGAGCCGGTCGGCTTCTTCCGTCTGATAGAGCGGCAAAAACCGGTAGTAGACTTCCAGGCACAGCGTCGAGACGGCGGTGGAGAACACGCGGCCGCCGTAGTCGCCCCACGGGAAACGGGGGTTCCAGCTTCCGGCGTAGTCACCGTCGGTCCGCTGGTCGGCCACGAGATTGTCGCGCAGCGCCTGGTTCCAGCGGCGCCAGGGCTCGCCCACGTGGTGATACATCGCCAACGTGCCGTAATACCAGTAGTACAGGTCCTGCCTGGAGCGCTGCGGCAGATTGCGGAGCAGATACTCGACCGCCTCGACCGAAGCCCGGTTCGTGCGCTTGATGCCCAGCATCTGCTTGCAAAACAGCGATTCGGCCGTCATCGAAGGCTTGGGCGCCTCGCCCAGGCGATAAGCGGCCAGGCCACCCGCTGCGCTGTGCCCGCGCGTCTTGGAGTCGTTACCGGCGGCGATCAGAAAATCGACACCCTTTTCGAAGGCCGTGCCGGGAACGTCGAGTCCGGCGGTTTTGGCGCTCTTGAGCGCCATGAGCTGCCAGCCAAACATGCTCATGTCGCCTTTGCGATGCTGCGATTCGAGCAACCGCCAGTCGCTGTAGCGCCACGAGCCGTCGGGGTACTGGGCGGCCACGATGTACTGAATGGCCCGCGCCAGGGGTTCTCGCAAGGTGCGATCTTTGGTCATGCCGTAGGCTTCACCCAGCGCGATCGTCGCCATCCCGTGGCAATACATGCGGGCATAGCGGTTGGCTTTGCCCCCCAGGAAGCCCTGAGCATCCTGCTGGCTGATGAGCCAGCGCAGGGCACGGTCGACGTTGTCGGCGAAGTCGTTGTCTTCGTGAGTGTAGCCCTTGCCCAGGAATGCCAGGATGGCCAGGGCCGTCAGCCCGGTCTCGGATTGGAAGCCCGACCGCTCGCGCTCGGCCTGCTGTTCGCGAGCCGAGGCAGTGTCGCCTCCGAAATTCGGCTTCTCGGGCTCGCGGCCAATGACCGACTCGATCGGCTCCCAGTACCCCTGGGGCCGCTGATTGGCGGCCAGCCACAGCAGGCTGGCCTCGACGGCTCGTTCGGATTCTTCGTTAGCCCCCATGTCGATGGCGATTTTTGCGCGCTGCGGCGACTGGCGCCACCGGTACGTTGCGGGAATGCGGCTCGAGTTCTTGTCGATGACGCCGTCGCCGCCCGAGCGCATGACGTTGGGCGCCACGATACCGACCTGCGAGTCTCCGCTTGAGAGGCGCGGTCCCGTCGCGGGATTTCCGATCCCCACGCCCCCGCCGGGGCCGGGCGCGCCGCGATCGCCCGGGCCGGCGGCGCCGGGAGCGGCGATGGTTCCCGATCGCGCCGTGCCGGCCGGATCGCCTTCGCCCCGTCCGGGAATCCCGGTGCGCGTGAAAGAGCGTCCAGGCTTGCCCGGTACCGCGGCGGGCAGGCCGGCATCTCCGTCACCGATCGAAGTCGATCGGGGGCCACTGCTGCCGATTCGCGGCACAGCACGCGCGTCGGCTTTGCGGCCTGCGGGCACCTGGGGATCCGCCGCGCCGGCAGACGGGCTGGAGGTGGGAGGACCGTCAGCGGAGATCTTCAGATCACCGGTCGTGGCGGCGCGGGTCCGTGGACCGGTTTCAGCGGCTGGCGGCCCGTCGCCTGTGGCCGTCGCGGCCGTGCGCGACCCGGCCCCCGAGCGGACGCTCACGTCGGGGCGCGACTGGGCGGTTTCTTCGGTGATGCGCGGCTGCGCGGCCGCGGCGGGGCGGGCGATCTTGCCGTCTTCGCGCATCGCCTCGGGCGCTGGATCCGGTCCCTGCGGTCGTTGTGTCAGCTCGGGGACGGGAATCACGAGCGGATCGGCCGTGGCCGCGCGCTTTTCCGGGACGATTTCCGAATCGGGCGCCTGGGGCGTTCGCACGGGCTGGCGATCGGGCGAGCGCAGGTCGCGCTGCGCCGCCTGCTCCCACGCGGGGGAATTTCCGGGACGATTGCTGCGACGGTCGAACGGGTCCTCATCGCTGCCGGCTGCGGCATCGCCGGGTGCGCTGGGGCCTTCCACAACGACTCGCTGAATGGGGACACCGGGCACTTCGTCAGGCTGCGCTCCGGCGCTTCCGGACTCGAAGACGACCGAGCTCGAAATCAGGCCTGCCAGAAAGTGCACCAGCAGCGAAACGCCCAGGGTCTTCTGCGTAATGTTCCGGTCGCCCCAGCGGGTGAACAGCATCCGCACGAGCAGAAACGTGACGACGAAACCGCAGGCCCATACGCCGGCCCAGTACGCGGTTGCAGTCCAGTCGTTCTGCATGTGCTCGTATAAGTCGAGCGCAAACCGCCGTACGCCGTCAAACGAGGCGGCAAGCGGCCCAAAGCAGGACTTCAATTGAGGCACGATGGCCGCCATAGGACTACCGCTCGGGTGCGAGCAGAGTGGCCAGAGAATAATTGCGGATGTGCGCCTTCTGACAGATCGACAAGACGTCCATCACCGATTGATAGTTTCCTTGGCCGTCGCCGCGAATCAGCACCGCCTGGCCGTCGAATCGGCGCTGAGCCTCCGAAAGCAGTGCTTCGAGCTCGGCGGCCGACAACGACCGGTCGTTGACCGCGACGTGTCCATCGTGATAGACGTTGATGACGATTTCGTCGGGCGGACTCGTGAGCGGCTGCGCGTGGCTGACGCTGGGCAATTCCACGTCAAACTGCCGCTCGTCTTTGGCAAAGCTCGTTCCCAGCATGAAAAAGATCAGCAGATTCAAGATGACGTCGACCAGCGCCGTCATGTTGAGGTAGGGCTCTTCCAGCGGTTCGACTTTGAGGGGCATAGATCACGAATTCTTGAGCGCCGCAGTGCCAATCGTCTTCGGCCGCGGGGCGATCCGGGGCAGCTCTTCAGCCTGTTCGCTGAGGCCTTCGGCCGAGATTAGATTGACGAGCTTCTGGGCGATCAGGTCCATTTCAATCACGACGGCATCCACGCGACCGGCCAGATACATGTACAGCACGAGCGCGGGGATGGCGACGCACAACCCGCCGGCCGTCGCGATCAGTGCTTCGCCGATGCCAATCGAAAGATTGTCGAGCTTGTCGGTTGCCGAGGTGCTGCGTGTGAATTCGTTGAAGCACTTGATCATGCCGTAAACAGTGCCCAACAGGCCGATCAGGGGGCCGATGGTGGCAACCGTATTGAGAGCCCTGAGATGCTTGCGCAGCACGCTGATCTGACGTTCGCCGCCGTCGATGATCGCCTGTTCGACTTCAACGCTGGGCTTGCCCCATTTGCGGACCCCGTGGGCAAAAACTTCCGCAATCGGGCTGCCGTTCTGCTCGCACAGCGCGAGCGCGCCGGCCCGATCGATCTGACCGGTCTTCACGTGCTCGAGGAACCGCGTGACGAAGTCTCTGGGAATCACGCGCCGGCGGCGCAGCAGCACCTGCCGCTCGATGGCGAACCACACGACAATCACCGAGCAGGCGGCCAGCAGCCAGCGGACGGGCCCGGCGGCATTGAAAATCTCTGAGAGGCGCGTCGGAATTTCGCGGCGCTTGGCGACTTTGGATTTGCTCCGGCTCGAGGCGTCTCTGTCGCTTGCCGACTCGTCGCCGGCGTCGCCAGACGCGGCTGCGGGTTCGTCGCCGCGATCGTCCTGGGCCGAGGCCGGCCGCGACAGGGCCCAGGCGGCGAAGAGCGCAGCCAGAAGCAGGCACCTTCCACACAAAGCCAGAACTTGGAAAGCCGAGGTTTTCATATTAGGTTTTACCCGGACGCGATCCGTTTACGGACGAATTCCAGCCGCTCGCGGGCCTTCGAGGCGTGCTCGCTGGACGGATATTTTTGCAGCATTTCATCGTACGAGCGGGCCGCTTTCTTCCAGGCCTGCAATTCTTCCTGACAGACGCCGGCCTGGTACAGGGCCGACGCCTGCAAATCGGGAAAGTTATAGCGAATGTCGACTTCCAGGAAGTGTTTGTACGCCGCCTCGTAATTCTTCTCCCAGAAGTAAGTATCGGCAATCAGAAACAGGCTCTTGGCCGCCGTCTCGGTGTCTTTCGAGTTGGGATCATCGAGCACGCGCTGCAGCACGGTCCGGGCTTCTGACCATTTCGACTGCGATTTCAGGCTGCGGCCCAGGACTTCGTCGGCCTGGTAGAGCAAGGAGGACTTGGGGTCCCAGGCGCGGAATTCGGCGACGGTGACCGCCACCGCCTCGTGGGCCCTCAGACGCCATTCGATTTCGGCCAGCATCACCCACACTTGCGGGAACCACTTCGCCTTCCTGAGCTCGGGTTGATCTTTTCTCGCCTTCAGCGCCAGCAGCCGCTCTTGCGCACCCTTGAAATCGCCCAGGTTGAAATCGGCCTCGGCTCGCGACAGGTCGTTCTCGAACCGGTACGAACCTTCGGGAAATCGCTGCTGCGACTCGTCACAGTACTTGCGGACGGCCTCCCAGCGTTTGGCCCCCAGCTCGATCTGAATGAGCTGATACAGAGCCCGCTGCTGCAGCACGCTGGCCTGCTGTTTCTGCTCGGCGGTTTTTTCTGCGCCGGCCGCCACAGGAACCGACGCCGAGGCCAGCGCGATGAACTGAGTCTTCGCCTGTTCGGTCCGGCCGGCGATCAGATCGCTTTCGGCCAGGCTCAGCCGGGCGTTGCCCGCCAGGGCACTCTGCTGGTAGTCGGCGACGAGACGGCGGAAGATTTCGTCGCCACGCGCATAATTCTGGGCGTCGTAGTGCAACATGGCCCATTCATTGAGAACCTTGTCGCCGTCGGTCGATTTCGGAAATCGCTTGACGAGGGCATCGAAGGCCGCGTCGGCGTCGGCGGACTTCTTCAACCGGCCGAGCAGGCGCGCCGACTGCCAGCCCGCCAGAAACACCTCTTTGGATTCCCCTGGCAGCTTCGCCGCTTCGGCAAACGCGACCTGGGCATCGGCCGTTTTTCCGCCGTCGCTCAGGGCGATCCCGCGCTGGAAGGCCGCTTCGGGGACGAGCTTGTCCCCCGCATGTTCAGTCAGCACGCGCCCGAACGCCGCCGCCGCCTCCAGGTGCTTTTTCTGACGATGCAGCGACCAGCCCAGATCGGCAAGCGCTTCGGCGTGCAGCGGCGATTTGGGGCGCGCGGCAAGCTCGCCATAAAGCCGCTCGGCAAACGGGTAGTCGTCGCGCGCGAAGGCCAGCTTCCCCAGTTCGAGCAGCGTGCGTTCGAATTCGGGCGATTCAGCGAAGCCCTTGCGGAGTGCGTCGAGGTACTGCTGAGCGGGCTCTTTCCGCGCGGCGAGCGCTTCGGACATGGCAGCCACCGCCAGGGCCTGAGACGTCAGGGGCCCATTCGGTACGAGCTCCAGATACTTCTTCGCCGACATGACGGCGACGGCGGCATAAGTCGCCACGTCGGCCGGCACCGCGTCGCCGGGCTTTGCAGCGGCCGCGGCTGCGCGGGCCAGGGCCCGCTGGCTTTCCGCCCGGAACACGAACACGCCGGCGTATTCCGTCAGCGATTTGTCGACAGCAATCTGAGCCGTGAGCGGTTCGGTGACTTCCAGCACTTTGGCATGCTGGCCCTGGTTCTGAAGCGCGTACCCGAGGTAATAGCGGGCCTGCTGTTTCGTACCCTCTTTCTCGCTCGCGGAGATGACGTTCTGGAACAGTTTGGCGGCGCCGGCGAAATCGTGCTCCGGGCGGACCATCAGCAGCCGGCCTTTGAGGATCTCCTGCCGCAGCCGCAGCGGACTGGCAGCGTACTCTTTGTCGAACCGCGCAATCAGCGCTTCGGCTTCGGGGACCTTGCCGGTATCGACGGCCGCCAGCGTGGCGGCGTACAGGCTTTCGTGCGCCAGGTTCCCCTTGGGCCAGCGACCGACAAGGTCCACGTAGAGCTGGCGCGCCTGATCGCGCCCGCCGCGGCGGTCTTCGCACTGCGCCCATTGAAACAGCAGCTTTTCCGCGAGCGGCTGGTCGCGGTACTTCTCGTACGCCGCCTTGAAAACCGCGACCGCCTGGGCCAGGTCGGGCACGGCCTTGAACGACAGGCCTTTCCAGAACAGCGCCTCGGCTGCGTATTTTTCCGCCTTCGATGCCTGGTCGAACGACTGGGCGGCCTTCACGTGCTCGCGCAACTGGTACAGCGCCGATCCGCGATTGAACTGCGCTTGCGCCAGTTGCGGACTTTCCGGAAACCGCTGCTCGAAGACCTCGAAGTCCGCGGCGGCGGCGGCATAGTCTCCCGAGTCAAAGTGCAGATCGCCCAGATTCAGCTGGGCGTCGGCCGCCCGCGAGCCCGCGCGGTTGGCTGCGACTTCCTGATACGCTTTGATCGCTTCGGGCAGCTTCTTGAGCAGTTCGTAGCTGCGCCCCAGGCCAAACCGCGCATCTTCCACCATCTCCCCCTTGGGAAATGAGTCGAGCGCTCGCTGAAAATGCTGCGCGGCGGCTTCGGGCTTTTTCAACCGCAGCTCGGCATCGGCCAGGTACGGCAGGGCCCATTCCAGAAGCGGGTCTTGCGCAGAGGCGGCGACGAACCGGGACAGTTCTTTTTCGGCGTCGGCAAAGTCGTCCAGAAAATAACTGGAATGGCCAATCCAGTAACCGGCGATCGTCAGCTCGCGGCTCTTCGGATAATCCTTCACGAAGCCGCGCAAGACCTCCCGAGCCTGTTTGAAGTCGTCGAGTTTCACCAGCGTCAGGCCGTAATAGAATTTTGCGTTCTCGGCCTTCGGGTGCTGGCCGTGGTTCTTCAGGAATGCCTGAAAACTCTCGGCGGCGAGCTTCCATTCGTCCTTCTTGTAGAATCCAACTGCGGTCCGGTAGGAATCCAGATCGTCGGCGGGCGCACTCTGCGGAAAGGAAGAGACAAGTACCGCCAGCAGCACGGCAACGGTCGTGGCCGGCGTGCGGAATGGGCGGCGGCCGATGGATTGCAGACCGCGGCCCCCCGCCATCTTCCCTGCCGACCTCATTGTGCTGATCCTTCCCAAGAGAATCTCCGGCTGGCACGCGAGCCGCCGGTAGATTTTAGTCGTCAGCCGCGCGTCAGGGCAAGCGCGGGTGCATCCGTCACGCGGGGATGGTCGGCATCGTGCCCCGAATCGGACGTTGCCGGCGGTTGCCTGGTTCCCGACGGCCTGCCGCAACGAATTCAGCCCGGTTGCGCGAGGGCAACCGGGCTGAGAATGGTCGGAAACAGTGTTCTGAGTCGGCGTTCAGCACGCCGGCGGGCGAGTTCAGCCGCCGGTCGAGGGCCCGGCACAACGGATCAGGTGGTCGTGATCGATGTACACGACTTCCTGGGTCTGATCTTGGTGTGTGAAGGGGATCGGCCAGTCGGACCGGGTCACCTTGTCGAAGTAAACCGTGCACTTGTAGTGGCAGCGGTGATGACGGGCCGGGCCGACCATCGGGTAGAACCGGCATTCGCCCAGGCTGTCGACGATCGGTTCGACGACGATCCTGACGTTATTGCGACTGACTTCAGCCAGAAAGGGAACGCCTCCCTTGGCGTCGTCGGGCAGCGATCGCATGACTTCGTCGGGCGACGGATTGTCCATGCAGAACAGCGGTGCGTTTTCACCTTCGACCGGGTCGAGCACGGGAACCTTTCCGTAACGTTCTTCTTCCCACATCGAATCTTCAACTTCCTGGCTCCAGTACGGGCTGACCGGAATGGGAGGGGTGGTCACGAAGAACTTCGAGAACACCCAGAACTGGTTCGCGACACCGGAGCCCAGGAGCAGGCCGCTGCAGCCGCTGGAGGCGCTGGCCACGAGCCACAACCCGGCCAGGAGTGTAACCCGTTTCGTCAACTTACGGAGCCCGTCCATGCTATTCTCCGGTTTCAAACTTGGAACCTTATCGAGACTGATTGAGTGCCGGCCGATGGAGGCTGATTCAAGCGCCCTCCGCAACCGTTGTGCTCTTATCTATCGAATGTCAAACCCTGCCGACTTGCATGAATTTTCCGATTTTGACGGCTTTGACGAAAACGGGCCGTTGCAGGTCCCAAACGAACGCAGCCGAATTCGACTGAATTCGGCTGCGGAACGTGCGGTTTTCGCGATTACCAGTTCTTCGGATTCAGGGGCCACCACCAGCGGTTCGTCCTCGTATCGAAGCTGAGGTTCCAGTTCCCTTCGTTCCATTCCAAAGTGGCTTTGCGCCAGTTCAGCGGAACCTGGGGATACGGGTAGAACGGGCCGATGTAAGGCCACGCCGATGCCGAGTACTGCGAGGGGTACGTCACGGCGGCATAATTCGGATACTGGGCGTACGTGGGCCAAGCCATTTCGGGCAGGTTGGGCTGATTGTAGACGGCGTGGCCACCCATCGAATCCGGGGGACCGTACGCCGGCATTGCCACGGGAGCCGTGGGGGTCTGGGCCAGCATGGCAGCGGGCATGCCCTGCATTCCCGAAGCCTGCTGAATGGCGCCCCGGTTGTCGTTGGCCGCCTGGTAGTTGGCCTGCCGCACCTTGCTCGACTTGGCAGATTTTTGCGACATGGTGCCCGAAGTCTGCTGAATCGGACCGCGCTGTGAAGTCGGCTGGCCGACCTTCAGGCGATTGTTGACGCCTGTCACACCGGGGACCGAGCTCGACGTTTTGCCGGCAGCAATCTTCTGTTCGCGGCTGCCGACCGTGCCATCCAGCGCCACGATGCCGTCGCGGACGTCGATCTGAATATCGTAACCGTTCAGTTTTGCCCTCTGCAGTGCGTTGGCGACGCGCTGGGCGATTTCCTGATTGAGATCCGCCTTTGACTTCTTCGCAGACCGGCCCGCAACGGGGCCCGCGCCATTCGCGGGGCTGTCAAACTTGCCCGCCAGTCCCAATCCGGGAGCGAGGGCCAACAGGCCCACAGACATCCATTTCTGATACCGACGCATGATCTGAATCTCCTTGCCTGTGCCCCGTGGTCCAATTCGAGTTCCAGCCCTGCCAGGCTGCGCGAGAGGAGCGTCTTTGCCCTCCTGCTCTATATCATCGGCTCGAATTCTCCGGATTTGAGAGTTGTTCTGGATTTTTCGACGAAATTGATGAAGTAGTTTGTAACGCGCTCGATCAGCACCCAGGTGAATCGGGCCGCCGCGCGCCACCTGCGCTTTTTCTCGAAGTCAAGTCGATGCGTGAGCTTTGGTCTCGGGACCGAATCGAATGTGACGATCAGAACGACGCAGGACGCTGTGGAAAACTGGTTAACTGGGATGGATGGGAATACTGGCTCAAGTGCAAAAGCTGTGCAGACCGAATCTAGTATCAGTATGGGGGGATCAACCTCCCCGGACGAAAATTAGATTATGACCCCGTGTCGCCAGCGGAGAGGAACCGACGCCATGAAGACCATCCTTCGGAATTGCCTGCTTACCACCGTGCTCCTGGTGGTCGCGGGCGGAACTGCCCACGCGGGCTATTGCGGAGGAGCAAGCTACTCGGTGTGCCCGGTTTCCTGCGCCGCACCGGCGGGAGACTATTGTCAGGCGCAAACCTGCTGCAAGACCTGCTACAAGACGGTCCGCGAAATCGCCTGGGAGCAGGAAACCTACACCTGCTGCAAGACGGTGTACGACACCTGCTGCGAAGCGGTGCCGGTCACCTGCTGCAAGACAGTCTACGACACTTGCTACCGTGACGAATGCTACACGGTCTGCCGGCCCGTTTACCAGACCTGCTACCGTGACTGCTGCTACACCACCTGCCGTCCCGTGTGCGAGACCAAAACGGTCTCGTGCTGCACGGGCGACTGGAAGACGGTCAAGGAAACGATTCCCGGCCCGGTGATGTGCCGTTGCGTGCAGGACCCCGGCACCTGGGAATGGGATCCCTGCACGTGCTGCTGCTGCTATCGCCCCGGCTGCTGCCGGACAGAACAGGTACAGTGCCCGCCGACGGTCTGCTGCCGCCAGGTCTGGTGCCCGCGAGTCGAACAGCGCCAGGTGTGCTGCACGCGGTACGTGCAGGAATGCCATCACGTCAAGGTTCCCTACACGACCTGCTGCATGGTTCAGGAATGCGTGACGAAGAAAGTGCCGTACACGGTCTGCCACATGGAGCAGCAGTGCTGCCGCCGGATGGTGCCGTACACGACGTGCACGATGGTTCAGGAATGCATGACGAAGAAAGTGCCCTACACGGTCTGCCACATGCAGCAGCAGTGCGTGACCCGCCGGATTCCTTACACCACGTGTCGCATGGTGGAAGAATGCCACACGAAGAAAGTTCCCTACACCACCTGCTGCATGGTGCAGGAATGCCGGACGCGGAAAGTCCCGTACTGCGTGCCGCGGTGCGTGCAGTACACGACGTGCCGCTACGTGACCCGCTGCTGCCCGCGTCAGGTTCAGTGCTGCATGACCCGTTGCGTGCCCCGCTGCGTGTGCCGGCAGGTGCCCGTGCAGGTCTGCTGCCCGGCTCCGACGTGTGCCGCTCCGCAGACGGCGAGCTGCGCAGCTCCGAACCCGGCGTCGTGTGCGGCTCCGACGGCCCCGTCGGCCGATCCGGCGCCGGCTCCCGCAGCCGCTCCTCTCCCGTCCACGGGTGTGGCGGCCAAGCTGACCGGAAAGATCAACTGACCGGTTGAAGGGGCAACAAAGACCAACATCTCCGCAGGGGGCGATCAATGTGATCGCCCCCTGGTGTTTTTGCGGCCCGCCTCGCGAGCCGGGGCTGTTGGACCGCGTGAGCATCCGGAACGCCGGGCAGCGTGAGGAGCGAAGAGAGAAGAGCAAGAAGCGAACAAAAAGAGATGACGGGCGATTCGTGAGAACTGCGTCTGGAACAGCACTGAGTCCTGAGTACTCGGTTTATTGTGCCGCGTCCCAATACTCATCCCTCGCCCCTCTCTCTTCGCTCCTCCCGTCCCGCCGACAGAGTGGCATCCCCGCACCCCCCGCGTTACATTTCACTCGTCGTCCCGACTCATCTCGATTCACCTGCACCGAGGCCACCGCACGATGGGCGTTTATCTGGGAATCGACGTGGGTACCAGCGGCACCAAGACGCTGGCCATGCGATCCGACGGCAAAATCCTGGCGACCGCCACGGCCGAGTATCCCTTGTCGAGTCCCCGTCCCGGCTGGTCGGAACAGGATCCGGAGCACTGGTGGCAGGCGTCGATCAAAACCGTGCGCGCCGTCCTCAAGCTGGGCAAGATCAAGCCTGTCGACGTTGCTGGGATCGGTCTGTCGGGTCAGATGCACGGCAGCGTGTTTCTCGACGCACGGCACAACGTGATCCGCCCGGCCCTGCTGTGGAACGATCAGCGGACAAGCGCCGAATGTGCCGAAATTGAATCGCTCGCCGGCGGGCGGGCCCAACTGATCGAACTCGTCGCCAACCCGGCCCTTACCGGATTTACCGCGCCGAAGATCCTGTGGCTCCGCAACCACGAGCCAAAACACTTCGAACGCGTGCGACAGGTGTTGCTGCCGAAGGATTACGTGCGGTTCCGGCTGACGGGCGAATTCGCGACGGAAGTCAGCGACGCTTCGGGGACCCTTTTGCTGGATGTGCAGAAGCGGGCCTGGAGCAAAACGCTGCTCGAGCGACTGTCGCTCGACCCGGCGATTTTGCCGCGGGTGTACGAATCCGAGGAAGTCAGCGGCCGGTTGTCGGCGGCGAGCGCCAAACTGCTGGGCCTCTCCGCCGGAGTTCCGGTCGTGGGGGGCGGCGGAGATCAGGCGGCCGGCGCGGTGGGTAACGGCATCGTCCGCCGCGGCGTGATCTCGGCCACGATGGGTACGAGTGGAGTCGTCTTCGCCCACAGCGACGAAGTGCAGTTCGATCCCCAGGGGCGCCTGCACACGTTCTGCCATGCAGTGCGCGGGAAGTGGCACATCATGGGAGTTGTGCTGTCGGCCGGCGGCAGCCTGCAATGGTATCGCAACCAGCTTGGCGAGGGCGAAGTCGCCCTCGCGCGAAAAAAGAAGATCGACCCGTACGAGCTGATTACGGCGCAGGCCGCGCAGGCTCCCGCGGGATCCGAGGGGCTGTACTTTCTTCCGTATCTGACGGGCGAGCGCACGCCGCACGCCGATCCGCACGCGCGGGGGGCATGGGTGGGCCTGAGCCTGCGTCACGGGCGGGCTCAACTGGCGCGATCGGTGATCGAAGGGGCGACTTACGCCATGCGAGATTCGCTCGAGATCATTCAGCAGTTGCAGGTGCCCGTCAAAGAGGTCCGCCTTTCCGGCGGAGGGGCGCGCAGCAAGTTCTGGCGGCAGGTTCAGGCGGACATTTATGGCGTCAAGGCGGTAACGACCAATTCGGTCGAGGGGCCGGCGTACGGCGTGGCGCTGCTTGCGGCCGTCGGCACGGGGGCCTACAAGTCGATCGTCGAGGCGTGCCAGGCGACCATCAAGGTGGTCGACAGCACCATGCCCGCCCTTCGATCGAAGAAGGTCTACGACGCCGCGTATCCCGAGTATCAGCATTTGTACCGCTCACTGAAAGACGATTTTCGCACGATCGCCGGGCTGGTTGCCAAGTAATGTTATTTAACCCGGAGCCATCGGCGACGGCGTTTTCGGGCACAATTCGGTACGCGCCGTCGCCGATGGCTCCGGGTCAAACGAGTTGCCGGAACGCGTCTGCTGTTGTCTGAGTCCTCTTCCATCATCTCCGACGGATCTTCCATGCCAGTCCTGTACCTGACCGAAACCGACGTGCGTGAACTGCTCGATATGGAGATTTGCATCGACGCGGTCGAAGAGTCGTTCCGGCAATTGGCCGCCGGAGGGGCAATGAACGTGCCCCGGGCGCGGGCCCATTCCGAGGGGGTGTACCTGCACACGATGTCGGCGGTGGCCCGGTACTTGAACTGTGCCGGCTGGAAGGCGTACACGACGACGAAACACGGGGCGAAGTTTCATGTCGGGTTGTATTCGATCAACTCCGGAGATCTGATCGCGCTGATCGAAGCTAATTACCTCGGACAGTTGCGCACCGGCGCTGCAAGCGCCGTCGCCACCGAGTGCATGGCCCGGCCTGACGCGAAGGTCGTGGGGCTGTTCGGAGCGGGCCGTCAGGCCCGCACCCAGCTCAAGGGCGTCTGCTCGGTGCGCAAGATCGAACTGGTCGAGGTCTACAGTCGCGATGAAGAACGCTGCCGCCAGTTTGCCGACCTGATGTCGGAATGGTGCAACACGAAAGTCGTCCCATCCCGCAACCCGGATGAAGTGGCCGCCGAGAAAGACATCGTCATCTGCGCCACGTCGGCGCGCACTCCGCTGTTCGAGGGGCGCGTTCTCGACGAAGGAACGCACCTCAACGTCGTCGGCTCGAATTTCCTGAACAAGGCCGAGATCGACACTACGACGGTGCGCCGCGCCGATACGATCGTCTGCGACAGCATCGAGCAGTGCCGGCTCGAAGCCGGCGACTTCGTCGAGGCGCTCGAGGCCGGCGCCGTGGAGTGGTCGAACATGCGAGAACTGGCCGACGTCGTCGCCGGGCGCGAGACCGGCCGCAAGACCGCCGAGAGCATCACGCTTTTCAAATCGGTGGGCCTGGCGCTCGAAGACGTCGCCGTCGCAGCCAAACTGGTGGAACTGGCCGAAAAGGAGGGGCTGGGCCGCCGTTTGCCGCTGGGGGGGTAGTTGCGACGCAAGGATTCCTCTGGAATTGAAGCCAGACAAGGAGAGGGGGAGACAAGGAGATATCGCGCGAGCGGTCGCAGGCGGTTTTTTCTCCTTGTCTCCCCCTCTCCTTGTCTACTTTCCTGAAGCGACAGGCGTCGTCGGCAATCGATCCGATCCCTACCAGCCGGATCCCGCTGGACTCCTCTTTCCCTGAATTGCCCGGATTGCTATCTTGCCGCCCGCCGCACGGGGGGTCTCCGTGCATTGTTCCGGTTTTCTGGGGACTTCGCAACTGGCCCGGCGACGCGGAAGAACACCACCAGCGATCCGTTTGCGTCGGGTGACGGCGGCGACGATGAACCCAAAGACAGGCCGGCCCGTCCGGTTTCGCGAAAATCGGCCGCCGAATCGCGCCCCGCCATCAGTATCGTCGATCTCGACGATGAAGATCCCCTGTCGGGAATCGACGATTCGCCGGCAGCGAAGCGCAAAACGGCCTCCACCTCGCGCGGCTCAGTGCTGTCCCTTGACGACGACGCGGAGGACGACCTCAACAAACCCGCGCGCAAGGCGACTTCGCGGCCGAAGTCGAGCTCCGGACCGCGCCTGCTGGGCGCGACGGACGACGAAGCCGAAAAACCGATGTCCTCGGAATTGGACGCCGACGACCTGCCGACCGACGACGATTCGGCCCCGGCCAGAAAACCGCGTCGCGATCCCGTGACACTCGACGACGATCTCGATCTGTCGGACGAAAAAGAAACTCCGGCGCCGCCGCGAAAGCTCGCCGACGACGCCAAACTCGGCCAGCCCGGCCGCAAGCTGCCGGGCGCCGATCTGAAGGATGACGACGACCTGACCATCGACACGACGCCGTCGCGGCGGTCGGACCTCGACGACGAGATTCCCATCCGCACAAAGCCGAAGTCGCTCGACCTCGAAGACGACCCCGCAGAACCCGACCTCGATCTTTCCCGGAAAGCGACCGACGAAGTCAATCGTCCTGCGGAACTCGGCCGGACGATCGAAATCGACGAATCGATCCCGAACACGCCCTCGCCGCGGAAGGCCGCGCTGCCGCAAATCACGATCGAGAAACACGCCCCGGCGACGGCCGTGCTGGGGCGGCCGATGGTGTATACGATCCTCGTGAAGAACATTGGGCCGACGCCTGCGCATCAGGTCGTCGTCGAAGATGTGATTCCCGTCGAGTTCCAGATCGACGGATCGATTCCCCAGGCCCTGCTCAAAGACGACAAGCTGATCTGGAAGCTGGGCACACTGCCGGCAGGTCAGGCAAAGAAGATCTCGGTGCGGGTCGTACCGCAAAGCGAAGGGACGACCGGCGGGGTCGCCACCGTGACTTTCTCGGGAGAACCGGTTCGGCCTCAAGCGAGCGCGCCGCGCCTCAAGTTCGACGTCTCAGCGCCGCGGCAGGCCGCCATCGGCACGCCGGTCGAGTTCAACTTTCACGTGCGCAACGTCGGGACGGTGCCGGCCAACGGCGTGACGATTCGCGACGTCCTGCCGGCGGGCCTCAAGCACCCCGATGGAGACGACCTCGAATACAATCTGGGCGAGCTGCCCGCAGGCAAATCGCAGGACGTGAAGCTCACGCTGACGGCCGCACAGGCCGGGCCCACAATCAACCGCGTGGTCGTTACCGCCGACGGCGACGTGGCCGAAGAGGCGCAGGTGCAACTCGACGTCGTCGGCCCCACCCTGCTCGTGTCGCGCAGCGGGCCCAAAAAGATGATCCCGGGCAAGACCGCCAGTTTTTCCAGCACAGTGACCAACCCCGGCACAGGGGCCGTGACCGGCGTGTCGGTCGTTGAGAAAATCCCCCCCGGAATGGAATTCGTCGACGCCGGCGAAGGGGGCGTTTACGACCAGGCAAAGCGCATCGTGTTCTGGTCGATCAGGCAGCTTGCCGCCGGCGAAGCGCGAACGGTGACTCTGTCTCTGCGCTCGGTCTCGCGCGGCGCACAGATCAGCGTGATCCGGGCTTACGACAGTTCCGGCTCGACGGGCGAAGCGACCGGAGCGACCAAAGTTGCGGGAGTCCCCGCATTGACGATCGAAGTCGGCGAGATTCCCGCGCTCATTGAGGCCGGCGAAATCGTGAAGGTGCCGGTGCGGATTCTCAATCGCGGTTCCGACACGGCGACAGCCGTGAAGGCGAAGATCACTGTCCCGCCGGAATTACAGATACTGTCGGCCGATGGGCCGACGTCATATCGCGAGAAGTCCACGGCGAAGTACGGAAACGTACCAGAATATCGGCTATGGAAATCTAATCCGCCAAGTCCGGACATTCGAGAGGCTTCCGCAAAAGAACTGAAGGCAGTCTGAAGTGCAGGCGCACTGCGACCAGTTGCCCGACCCGATCCGCCGCCAGGAAGTGATCACCGTCGCGCAGTAGGTCGTAGGTCAGGCTTTCCAGCCTGGAAGCTCAGGGAGAGGTGGTAACACAAGCGACGGCACACGGAGTGTGCCTGCTGCTCTGAGAGGTCCCGCCCGGCAGGCGAGGACCTACTTCGTCGGCGGCACGCGCAAGACGGGGCCGTCGAGGCGGCTCAGGCAGCGGTCGCGGAACTGGTAGAACCGCGAGTCGGCGCTCTTCTGGGCCTCCATCGTCGCGGCGCCGAACCGCACGGCCAGCTTGACCTGCTCTTCTCCGCCGATGCCGACTGACTTCACGAGATCGAGAGCCGCGCGGACCTGCGGGTCCTGCAGGATCTGCTGTTCGGCGTCTTCGCGCGGCTTGGAGGCGTCAGCTTTCTCGACATGTTGCCAGACCGTTCTCCAGGAACCGTCGGGCAGCCGGGCGACGAATCGTGTTTCAACCTCGACGCGCGACGCGGCGATGTTCTGCTCGACCCGCGTCACTCGAAATCCGGAAACGTCCTCGGCCGCGGCGGTCTTCGAGACCGTCGCGAGCCACTTGCCGTCCGCTGGTGCGCTCCCGGTCGCGGGGCGCGCTGGCTTGCCGGCCGGCGGGTCGAGCAGGTCCTGCAGCGATCCACCCGCCAGCGACTGGATCAGCTCCTGGATCAGCTTGGCCCCATTGGCCGCCTGGAGTTTCTCGCCGGCCTTCAGCAGAAGTCCACCGGTTCCCTGAAAATCGAGCGGTTTGCGGTGCTGGTATTCGACGATGGCCTTCCGCGCGGCCCAGGCAGCGTCGTTCTCGCGGCGCGGCGGCAGCAGATCGAGCAGTTCGTCGGCATCATCAACTGCGGCGACATTCCGCTTCTTGAGTTCCTGGGCCAGGCTGGCGGCCGAGCGGGATTCCACGTCGGCGACCCCGGCGCGCCAGGCGGCCTGCGCGACGGCCCGCCGCTGCGGCGGATGCCCGACGACACGGTCGACTTTGGCAGGCGCGACGTCGACGACCATGAACGGGGCCCCTTCGTCGCGCGTTCCGGCATCGATCGCCTTGAGCTCTTTCTCCACTCGCTCCGCTTCCTTTTTCAGGAAGAACTCGAACGCACCTTCGGGCGCGCGTTCTTTCCGCCAGTCTTCGATCCGTCGCTGCAGTTCAGCCAGCGCGTTGCGCGTTTCGGCAGTTTCGTCGCGCAAGGTGCTGTCGAAGAATTTTGGATGGGCCTTTTTCAACCAGTCGCGCCGCACGGCAAACGCCAGCGCGCCGTTGGCCTCGCGCCCCAGAATCGCCCCCAGCAGCTTCGGCCCTCCCTTGATCGACACCTGATCGACGGCCAGGTCTGAGGCAGGAATCGGCTTGTCGGCATGTGCCGGTCGGTCGCCGACCGCCAGAACCAGCCCGATCAGGATCGCCAGCCGGCGTCGCGTCGCGGGGCTCACGTCAACTCCTGCCGCACCTTTTCGAGGAGCTTCTTCGTCAGCAGAATCCCTTCCGATTCACTGTGCTTGCTGCCTTCATATTCGATGCCGACGAATCCATGATATCCGGCTCTCACGACGATCCGCATCATGCGGCGGAAGTCGGTCTTCACTTCGTTCCCCTGGTCGTTGAATTCGTGCGACTTGGCGCTGACGGCCTTGGCCAGCGGCATGAGCTCGGTGACACCGAGATAGCGGTCGTACTCGCGATCCTCGTCGAGTTTGAAATTTCCGAAGTCGGGCAGCGTGCCGCAGCGCTGATGGTCGACCTTGCGGATCGCCGCAGCCAGCCACTGGCCGTTCGACGAAAGCCCGCCGTGGTTTTCGACGATCACGTTAATCTCGTGCGGGTCGGCAAATTCGGTGAGGGCCCGCAGTCCGTCGGCGGCACGGAACAACTGATCTTCGTACGACCCGCTGCTGGCGGCGTTCACGCGAATCGAATGGCAGCCCAGGAATTTGGCCGCCTCGACCCACTGATAATGGTTTTCGACGGCCTGCATCCTTTTGTTCAGGTTCGGATCCCCCAGGTGTCCTTCGTTATCGACCATGATCAGCAGCATCCGCACGCCCAGGTCGTGGGCGCGATTCTTCAGGTCGGTCAGGTAGTGCTTGTCTTTCGCCTTGTCTTTGAAGAACTGGTTGACGAACTCGATCGCCTCGATGCCGTAGTCGTGCTTTGCGGTTTTGGCGAAATCGAGATTATCGAGATGCCCCGCCCGCAGCGCCCGATGGAGCGACCACTCGGCCAGCGAAATCTGATAGGGCACCCGGCCCTCGGCAGCGAGCGCGCCTTCGCCCAGGGCCGCCACGGCAGCGCCGGCCGCCAGGGCCGCCGACTGTTTCAGGAACCCGCGCCGCAGCAAACGTTCGGACATGCTCTTGTCTCCCGACGGGTGCGAATCGAATGAGAAGCGCCGGCGGCTGCGAACTCGGCGCGAAGATGGCCTGAACACCTGCCGCGGTTACGAATTATAAGGCGGCCAGCCCCCGCAGGCAATTTGCAAGTCGCGGTGGCACTTTGCACGCCGGGCAGACAAGGAGAGGGGGAGAGAGGGAGAGAGGGAGACTAGGAGAAAAAAGCCAAACCAGAGCTGAGCTGTCGGATCCTGCTTCTTGTCTCCCCCTCTCCTTGTCTGCCAACCAGGGCGGAGATTCCTGGATCGACAAACGCGCGGCCGGGGCACCGCAAATCCTGCGAGTATTCCGCGGTGGAACTGGTATTGGTGAATTCCGCCTGCATCGCTTATCCTGCGTCCCCTGCAGCCGGGAGATTTGAACGACAACATGTCGAACGAGCGTTTGATCATACACGCCCCCAACGTTCACATGGGGGGAGGCCGGGTGCTCCTCACGGAGTTGCTCTCGTCGCTCTCCCCATACGTTCGCGGCGCGGCCATCCTCGACGAACGGCTCGAGCTTCCCTTCGTACTTCCCGATAATATCGCCGAGGTGCGGGTCTCGCCGTCGCTGCGCGACCGGCTGCGCGCCGAAAAGGCGCTAGCGCAAATTGCCGACGGGCAGACGCGGATCCTGTGTTTCGGCAACCTGCCCCCGCTGATGCGGTGCCGCGGGCGGGTGTCGGTCTTTCTGCACAACCGGCACCTGGTCAGCCCGACCGACCTGTCGGGCTTTCCCTTCAAAGCGCGACTGCGGATCAGGGCCGAGCGAGCCTGGATTCGTCTTTATGCGGCGCGCGTCAACGAATGGATCGTGCAGACCGAGTCGATGCGGCTGCTGCTGGCCGAGCGGCTCGGCGGCTCGGCGACGATTCGCGTGCTGCCGTTCGTGGCCGACGTGGAAGCCGCCGCAGTCCACCGGAGCGATCCGACCGAGCGGCCCCTGGAGCCGGTCGATTTCTGTTACGTCGCGTCCGGAGAGCCGCACAAGAACCACCGCAAGCTGATTGAAGCCTGGGTCCTGCTGGCGCAGGAGGGACTCGTTCCGTCGCTGCGGCTGACCCTCGACCGCGCCGATGACCGCGCGCTGTGCTCGTGGATCGAAGAGCAGAAACAGCGGTATCGCCTGAACATCGAGAACATCGGGCGCGTGCCTCCCAGCCGCATCCCGCGCATTTACCGATCGAGCCGGTGCCAGATTCATCCCTCGTGGTGCGAGTCGTTCGGCCTGCCACTCATCGAAGCGCAGAGCCTGGGTTTGTCGATCGTGGCGGCCGAGTTGGATTACGTCCGCGACGTCGTGGTCCCCGACGAAACGTTCGATCCACACTCGGCCCGTTCGATCGCGCGGGCCGTGGCCCGCTACCTGGGTCGCCCCGCGACCGTCCCGCAGGTTCCCAACGGCCGGTCGTTCCTCGCGCAACTGGCGATGACCGACGGCTGCGCCGGGCCTGCGAGCGAGACGCCCATGCCTTCCCTCCCGGCAGTTCCCGCAGTCGATCTGTCTGAGCGCCGCACGACCGCGGAAGTTCGATCGGAAATGGCGCATCGCTGAGACCCGCAAGCGCGCAGCTAGACGCTGGAGTTCAGGCTTCAGCCTGCGCAACGAGGGGTGAATCACAAGGTTGCAACCGTCGGGCGCGACACCGCCCAACAATGGTTGCAATCGTGTGAGCGGAGCGACAAGTGCGCAGGCTAAAGCCTGAACTCCAGCTCAGCCTCGAAAGCCTGACCTACTTTTCGCGCACATAAATCGGATTCGTCAGAATCCACGGCAGCTTCTTGCCGCCGACGCGCAGCCAGGTTTCGACGCGGTAGTTGCCCGGTTCGGTCACGGCAAATTCCAGCGTGCGGCCCGTCGACTCGGCGACCGCCTTTCCATTTCGAATCAGCTTCCAGGTGACCGGAACCGGAGCTTGGCCCGTCAATTTCAGCCCTGCTGCAAATGGAAGGCGGCTCCCCATTTCGTGCCGCGCACCTTCCGACGTGCCGGAAAAATCGAACCCGGCAGGATCGGCGATCCAGTCGAACGCCACAAACGCGCGGCCCTCTTCGAGCGCTTCCCACACGGCTTCCTTCGTCAGCTCTTTCATCAACAGGTGCGTCGAGACGTGCCGCAGGCTGTGTTCGTAGCGGTCGAGTTGCAGTTCAAAAGCAATCTCGCCGGGCTTCTTGCCTTTGAACACAAGTTGCAGCGCGGGGTTGCTGGCCAGATCGACTTCCAGCAGCGGCGCGCCGAGCGCGTCTTCGAGCTTGGCCTTCCCGGTTTCGGTGAGTCGCACAACGAGCCCCAGGTTCTGGTGCGCATCGTTGGCCGAGACCCCGGTGTGCGGCGCATCCTGGCAGAGCGCGTCCCATTTCTTCAGATAATCGGCGGGATAATCCTGCAGCGCAGAAAACGCTTCCTGCGGGTATTTGCGGAACTGCTCGGCCGAATTGATCAGCCACATCGGGTTCTTGAGGGCCGCGGCCAGTTTCTTTTCGTCCTTGAAGTCGGCGTGCGTGTTGTAGATCTCGCAGCCCGTCACGCCGCGCACCTGCCAGCCCATCCGCTCTTCGAGATGCGAGACGAACGCCAGGCCGCCTCGGCCGCGGACGAGGTCCGAGAATTCCTGCGGCTCGCCGCCGTCGATTCCGCGCAGGCTGCCGGTCGGGAAGACGAGAAAGCCCTTCATTTCGGCGCCGGGAACGAGCAGCACGTCGTCTTTTAGGCCCTGGTGACCATCGGCGAAGAAATCGTAGTTGTCGGCCGGATGTTCGGTGAACATCAGCACCTGCGTGCCCACGGTTTTGGCGGCGGCGACGATGTCTTCAATCTTGCCGCGGCTGTCGTGAGAAAACGCCGAGTGCACGTGCAGGTTGGCCCGGAAGTCGCGGAAGGGACCAGGGCGCTGCAATTCTTCACGCTGCGTTTTGAATGTCGCAATGTCTTTGCGCGCCGCCTTGAGCCGCTCAGGTTTAAGCCGCTCGAGCGCATCGCCCCGCACGTCGCACGCGCATGCGAGCCATATTGCGACGAACAGAAAGCGGTTCAGGATTATCATCGGGTACCTTCGACGTCTCCCCCCCTTCGTAAGGGGGGATAGGGGTGGTGTCGTCACCTTGTGCACACGCTCTCCTCTCACACCAAACCATTATCCCCGACGCGTCACGGGGACAAATTCCGCGATGGAACGAACTCGCGGAACAAAAATCACCGCCTGATTGCCGGCACAAGAGGTGATTCGCACAGCCCACCCTACTTTCACTCTTCCACCGGCGGCAACTTCAACCGCCGGCGGCAATCGTCGAGCATCTCTTTCGTGCGGCTCGCGCCGCAGCGCGTGACGCCCAGCGCCCGCACTTCCAGAAGTTTGTCGAGATCGCGCACGCCCCCCGCGGCTTTCACCTGCACGAACGCCGGCGCATGCTTCCGCATCAGCTTGAGGTCTTCAATCGTCGCCCCGCCCGAGCCGTACCCCGTCGACGTCTTCACCCAGTCGGCCCGCAGCTCGCCGCAGATCTCGCACAGACGGATCTTGTGTTCGTCTCGCAGATAGCAGTTTTCGAAAATGACTTTGACCTTCGCCTGGCCCGCGTGCGCCACGTTGACGACGGCGGCGATGTCGTCGCGCACGAATTGCCAGTTTTCCGAGAGCACCTGGCTGACGTTCACGACCATGTCGAGCTCACGCCCGCCGTCGGCCAGGGCCTGTCTGGCCTCAGCCACTTTCACCGCAGACGTGTGGCCGCCGTGCGGAAACCCGATCGTCGTGCTGGCCACGACCGTACTCCCGTGCAGCAACTCGGCACACCGTGCCAGGGCATACGGAATGATGCACACGCTGGCCACGTCGTAACGGCGCGCCAGCCGGCACCCGGCGTCGAGGTCGCTGGTCGTCAGCGCCGGATTCAGCAGCGAATGGTCGATCATCTTCGCGATATCGGCGTACATGTAGTCTGTGGTGCTCAAGTGTCACCCTGCCACAAAATTCCTCAGATACGTCGCACTCTGATGCAGCGCCGCCTGGCGCATTTCCAGCGAGCCTTCGAACGCGCGGTCTTCCACTTCGACGCACACGGGGCCCGCATAACCCACGTCCCCCAGCACCGAGAAGAACCGGCCCCAGTCGACCTCCCCCAGCCCCGGCAGCTTGGGGACATGGTATTCGAGCGGCGTCGCCAGAATGCCGACCTCGTCGAGCCGCTCGCGATCGATCCGCACGTCTTTGGCGTGCACGTGAAACAGGCGGTCTTTGAATTCGCGGAGCGGCTTGAGGTAGTCGATCTGCTGCCAGATGCAGTGCGACGGATCGAAGTTGAGCCCGAAGTTGGGACTGGGGATTTCGTCGAACATCCTGCGCCAGATGGCCGGCGTCGTCGCCAGATTCTTGCCTCCCGGCCATTCGTCTCGCGTGAACAGCATGGGGCAGTTCTCGATGCCGATCGTCACGTCGTGGTCCTCCGCCAGCTCGATCAGCGGCTTCCAGACCTTGCGGAACTGCGGCCAGTTGTCGTCGACCGATTTGGTCCAGTCGCGGCCGATGAACGAATTCACCCGCCGGCACCCCAGCAGTGGCGCCGCCTTGATCAGCCTTTGCAGGTGCTTGATCGAGCGTTGGGCTTCGTCGCGGTCGGGAGTGAGCGGATTGGGATAGTACCCCAGGCCCGAGAGCTCGACCCCCGCGCCGGCGAAGACTTCCTGCACTGAGTCGGCGTGCGCCCGCGTGAAGCTGGTGACGTCGATGTGCGTCACGCCCGCATACCGCCGCTCGGCCTTGCTGACCGGCCAGCACATGATCTCGACGCACGAGTAACCCGCATCGGCCGCGAATGCAACGACTTCGCGCAGCGACAGATCGGGCAGAATGGCACTGACGAATCCCAGCTTCATGAAGCGCTCTCGATGTTGGTGGCAGTGATCAGTCCAGTTCGCCGCTGTACTTTAGCCGCGGAACAGATGCGGATCAAACGGCTGCCGACAAGACCAGAGATCGGGCCACAGATGGACACGTCATGGCGATTCGCCGGCAGGGGGAACGGTGACCCAGCCGCGCTTGCGATGGCTTTCAAGAATCGCGTCGCACAGCACGATTTCCCGATGACCGTCGCCGAACGTGGGGAAGGGGGGCGGTGATGAAAAATTGCCCGCCTCGATGTAACCGTAGAACGCCCGGAACAGTTGCTTGAACGTGTCGGGAAAGCCCTCGTTGTGGCCCCCCGGGTAACTGGAGGCGCTGCGGGCCAGCGGGCTGAGCAGCGCGGGATCGCGCAGCAGCAGCTCGTTGGCCGAATCGCGCCGGCCGATCCACAGCTCGTCGGGGCGCTCGCTGTTCCAGGCGAGAGATTCGTCGTGACAGGCAATCTCGAACCGCAGGCAGTTCTTGCGCCCCGCCGTCACCTGCGAGACCCACAGCGTCCCCCGGGCGCCGTTTTCAAATTCGAGCAGCAGTCCGCCGGCGTCTTCGGTGTCGATGGCTACGTCGTCGTATTGCGACACGGCGCCGGCTGCGCCGCCAAATGTCTGCACGCTCCCCCCCGGCCGGCGGCGCGTCGAGTGGACGGTCGCTAGGTCGGCACACAGTGAAACGATTCGCAGTCCGGTGATGAACTGCACGAGGTCCAGCCAGTGTGTGCCGATATCGGCGAGGGCCCGCAGTTTGCCCCCTTCGGCGGCCACGACCCGCCAGTTGAAGTCGGTCTTGTGCAGCAGCCAGTCCTGCACGTACGAGCCGGCGACGTGAAAGACCTGCCTGCCGGTCTGCCGGGCGACCCGTTCGCGCGCTTCGAGGCACAACGGATAGAAGCGAATGTTGTACGCCACCGCGGCGGCGACCTTTGAATCGGCGGCGAGCCGCACCAGCTTGCCCGATTCCAGCGCATTCATCGCCAGCGGTTTTTCGCACACGACATGCTTCCCGGCACGCAGCGCCCGCACGGCCATTTCGAAGTGCAGGCGGTTGGGGGTCGTGATGTGGAC
>JACQFH010000323.1 GCA_016200145.1 Planctomycetia bacterium
CGATTGTCGCCTTTCGCTCCGCGAAAGGGCGTTCTTTCGCGGAGCGAAAGACGACAATATCGGCGCCGCCCTACTGCGGCATCGGCGCGGGGCCGGGCTTGCCGATCGTGAGCTCGTTGCGAACCGACCGAACACCCGGTTCCAGGCGAACGAGCGCAGATGCCAGGCGGCGCGTTTCATCGGAATCGACCGATCCGCGAAGGATGATCGTGCTTCCGTCGGCCTCGAAGGTGACCCCCTTGAGCGCGTCGTGCGAGGGGATCTTGTCAAACGATGCCGCCAGATTCGACGTGGCGTTGGTCACCGACGGCTTGGTGTAGTCGATGCTGACGTGCAGTTGCGGCCGGATCGTCCGCGACTGCTGACTTCCAGCCGCCGTGCCGGTCTGGTTGTTCTGATTCCCGCCTCGCTGGTTGCCGCGATTGTTGCGGTTCTGCCCCTGGCGGTTGTTGAACTGGTTGTTCATTCCAGTTTGATTGCTACGCGCCTGCTGGTTACCGACAAAGGCCGTATTCTGCTGCCCGACGAACCCGGTCTGGCTCGTCTGCCGGTTCGCGCCGGTGGCGGTTGATCCCGGAAGAGCCGTGTTGGGCAGGGCGTTTGAAGGCAGAGTCAATCCGCCGCCGGCGCTCTGGCCGGACGACATCGCACCGGGTTGAATTCCGTTATTGCCATACGTGGCGCTGTTGGCGCCGAACAAACTGTTGTTCTGGGCTTGGCCCTGGGCCTGCGCCGAAGCCGCGAACGATGCGACCAGCGCCGCGCCGATCACAGCGAACGTGCGTGTTGAAAAGATTCGATGCATTGCAACTCCTTCGCCGCAGGGGGCGTCTCTCCGCGCTACACAAATCTCTTGTGTGGACTGAAGTCCACCCTACAAGAACCCGCGGGCTGTCTGTCACTATACCCACGCTAAACGCAAATACAAGTTCTCTTTGATCTATCGATCGAACCGGCCGGTATTCAGGAGTTTCGAGCCCTGGCAATCAGTTAAATAACACCGTGTCACGGCCGTTCAGGCCGTGAATTCCTGGGAAATAGTTGACTGGCTGGAAGCCTATCCCACGTGCTGAATGTCTCGGAAATCTATTCCCAGTCATCGTCGGTCGCTTCCGTTTTGCGATTCACCCGCGAGCGAGCCGATTTTGCCGATGATAATTCTTCTGCCCGTTCCGCATCGGGCGCGCTCGCCTCGTCTTCAAAATCCGCGTCGCCGATTTCGTCGGCAGGTTCACCGTATGCGGCCGGCACGACTGCGTTCTTCGCACTCAGACCCAGTTTCTCCCGCGCTTCGCGCAGGATCCGCTTCTGCTCTTTGGCCGTCAGTGGGTCCGATGGCCTGCGTCCATAGATCTTGTCGAGCTCTTCTCGCGTCGGAAGGACTGCCGACAGGTCGACGTCTCGTCCCGGCAAGCGCTCGGCAGCGACCCCGGCAGGAGTGGTTCGACTGGCGTCGTTGTCATTCGCACGCTCCTGGGCACGGCCGTATTCCGGCGTCGTCGTCTCGGCCGGCTTCTTGGCCTTTGTCCCCTCGAGGACGACGTTGACCAGTTCAGAATCGAGCGATTTCCCTTCTTTCGTGATGTAGCGGACAAGCAGCGTCATCCTGGCTTCCTGTTTTCCCTTGCGCGTGTAAGGAATGAAGAAGTCATACGTGGCGCCCAGCGCGCCTTTCGTGAGGTGTGCGTTCCAGGCGCCGCGGTCGAACTTGAATTCGTGAAATGGCTTGGCCTGCTCCTCGGGCGTTCCCTGGTCGTCAAATACCTGGATCACGGCTTCGCCATCGACTTTGAGCGGGGCCGACCCGTTCATCCCGAACAGGTAGATCTGCCCCGCGACGCCGCGCACCGTCCGCCCGTCCCACATCCCTTCCGAGGGTTGCCACATCGTCAAGATGCGCATCACAGGGTTTCGCGGGCTTTCTTTTGCGAAGTCGTCGTGAGATTTGAACAGGCCGGTCGAGGCGCAGCCGGTCAATACCAGCATCAGTGCTGTGAGAATTCCACGCGACAGAACTTGCGAAATCATGGGGCATCCTCCGATTCAACCGGGATTCGGGATTTGGACGCGGACTTTTCGTCCCGCCGTTTTGCCCCCTGCTTCACATCGTTCTTTGGTGCTCTCGCCGATGCCGCTTTATCCGCGGCGGGTTTCTTCGCTGTGCCGGCCGGAAGCGGCGATTTTTTTCCGCTGATGACCCGCTTGGGCCGGGCCGGGGCGGCGTCACCCTGCCGCGGTGCGCTGTAGCCCGTTTGCGTGAAGCCGGCATTTATGTCTTCGTCGTCGTCGCGTTCGAACGACGCTTCCTGTTCTTCGCCAGGTTCCAGCCCCGGCATCGGGTTCGGTTCCCGCATCCGCCGTGAAGTCGATGGCGACGGCGGGAGATACCCATCTGGAGCCGGCGCCGGGCCTTCCTTAATTGTCGGGCCCACTGGCGAGGGCGACATCGGAGTCAGCATGTGGGGCGCCGTCCCGCCGGCAGAACCGGAGGGGGGCGGGCAGAACTCGGGCATCCCGTACAGCGGGCCGTGCAGGCGTTCCGCTTCCGATTCGATGAAATTCAGTCGCTCGATCTCGATCTGCTTGATCATCTCGGCTTCTTCGTCGTTGTGGACGACGCGCGGCGTCAGGAAGATGAGCAGCTCGGTCCGCTTGGCCTCCTTGAAGTCGTAGCGGAACGCCCGCCCGATCAGAGGAATGTCTCCAATCACGGGGACCTTGCGTTCCTCGACGGTGTCCTGCTTGGTGATCATGCCGGCCAGCACGATCGTCTGGCCCGACGGCACTCCGATGGTGGTCACAGCGTTTGTCGTGTCGAAGATGGGAGAGTTGACGGTCGAGCCGTCGGCATTCGTGACCAGCGGGAACGACCGCGCATTCAAGGCGTCTTTGCGGGCCGTGATGTCCATCACCACCATTCCGTCGGGGCTGATGCGGGGGGTGACGGTCAGGATGATGCCGACCTGCCGCTGCTGCACCTGAGGCGAGTTGACGCCCGTGGTGCCGTTCGCAGTAAATCCCGTGACGCGGGGAATTTCCTGGCCGACCTGGATGTTCGAAAGCTGGTTGTCGAGCGCGCGGATCAGGGGGCGGCTGAGAACGTCGACGCGGGTGCGTGCCGCCAGGGCCCGCAGCAGGAAGTTCAGGTTTTCGGAGCCGGCCTGCAGGATCAGGCCGCCGTATCCCAACGTGGTGTTGTTGAGCGCGGTGTTGAACAGCGTGCCGACCTGTCCGGCGATCGCCGACGGGTTCGATGCGCCGGGAAATGTGTTATTCCCCAACTGTTGACCGTTGAATTTGTAACCGGGGGTCGCCGATTCGGAGATAATCGTATTGTTGGTCGTGACGACCCCGTTCGGCGACGTGTTCGTCGTCGCGACAGTGATCGGTGCAGGCAAAGGGCTGCGGCGGAACAGGATCGAATCCTGCAGGCCCAGCTCCATCCCGAATTCGTCGGTGCTATTGAGCTGCACTTCCACGATCAGGGCCTGGATGACCACCTGCTGCGGCGTGCGGTCGAGCTTGCGGACGACTTCCAGAATGTCCTTGATGTAGCGCGGCGTCGCGCTGATCAGGAGACTGTTGCTGGTTGCTTCGGGGACGACGATCACTTCCCGTTCGATCTGTTCGAACGGGCTCAAGATGTCTGCGTTCTGTGTCAGCGCCTGCTGTTGCGATTGCAGGAACTGCTGGATGGCGGTGGCTACGTTCGCGGCCGGGCTGTTTTTGAGCCGGTAGACTTCGTTTTCCCGCTGGCGAATGTCGCTGGCGTCGAGCTTGATGAGCACGGCTTCGACGACCCCCAGGGCCGGGCCGCCGCCGACCGCGATCACGCTGTTCGTGCGCACGTCGACCGAGAAGCGGAGCGGAATCAGCATGCTGCTGGAATCCTCGGCGTCGGCGACGAGCAACCCGGGGATCTGGCCGCCCTGCTGCTGCTGCCCGCCCTGCGCGCCCTGGCCGCCGGCGCCCTGGCCCGTCCGCTGAATGCCGAACAGCCGTTCGAGCAGCGTCTGCATGGCCGTCGCATCGCTGTTCTTCAGGCGAAAGATTTTGATGTCGGCGACGTGGCTGGCCGGTTTGTCGAGCTTGGCGACGATGGCGGAGACGAATTCCATGCTCTCTTTGGGGGCCGTGACCACGATCGAGTTCGTGCGGAAGTCGGCCGTCATGCGGATGTCCGAGAGAATCCC
>JACQFH010000006.1 GCA_016200145.1 Planctomycetia bacterium
CGCGCCGCCGCCGGCCATCCACATCGTGTAGCCCTTGTTGTTATGGTCGCGCCCGTCCCCCTGGGCGTAGGGGGAACGGCCGAACTCGCCGCCCCACAGAACCAGCGTGTCGTCGAGCATGCCGCGCCCCTGCAAGTCGGCGAGCAGGCCGGCGATCGGCTTGTCGACCGCCGCGCAACTGTTCGTGAGCGATTCCTTGAGGTTGCGATGGTGGTCCCAGCCACCCATGGTCACCTCGACGAAACGGACGCCCGCCTCGATCAGACGACGGGCGAGTAAGCACTGCCGGCCAAACGTGCTGGAGCCACCTGCCGCGGGGCCGCCCGCCGCGAAACCAGCCCCGCCGCCGCCCCGGCCACCCCCTCCGCCGCGCGCTTCGTCGATGCCGTACAGCTTGAGCGTCGCGGGGCTTTCCTGGCTGAGGTCCAGCACCTGCGGCATCTCGCGCTGCATGCGGAAGGCCAGCTCGTAGGACGAGATCAACCCCTCGATCTCGGAATTCTCGCCGAGCGACTCCGCCGTGCCGCGGTTCAGTTCCTGCACGTAGTCGAGCTGCACGCGCTGGGCGCTTAAGTCGCGGCGCTGATTCCGCAGGTTGCTGACCTGCTCGCCGGCGGCGGAATCGCGGCGGCCGATGCGCGTCCCCTGGTAGAAGGCCGGCAGGAACGACGCAGCGTAGTTCGCCGCGCCGCCGTTGGTCTGCGGCGGGCCGATGGTGATGAAGCCCGGCAAGTTCTCGTTCGTCGTCCCCAAGCCGTAGAGGACCCACGCTCCGAGGCTGGGGCGCGGGAACTGGAAGATGCCGCAGTGCATCTGCAGGAACGCCTGCGCATGGTTGGGAAGGTCGGTGTGCATGCCGTTGAGCACGCAGAGCTTGTCAGCATGCCGCGCCACCTCGGGGAAGAGTTCGCTGATCCACAGGCCGCTCGTCCCGTGTTGGGCGAACTTGAATGGCGAGCCCATCAGCTTGCTGCCGCCGAATCCGCCCCGTCCCCGCGGGGCCGGCTTGCCGTCATCGGCGGTGAGTTTCGGTTTGTAGTCGAACGTATCGACGTGACTGGGCGCACCTTCCATGCAGAGGAAGATCACTCGACGGGCCCGCGGCGCGAAGTGGGCCTTCTTCGGCGCCACAGGATGGGGCTTGTCATCGTTCGCCCGGGCGGCCTCTTCGTGCGCCAGCGCGGCAAACGCCAGGTAGCCGAATCCCGAGCAGGTCGTTTTCAAGAGGGTTCGGCGGGAGAGCATTGGTCAGTTCCGAGGGTGTGAGTTTTTGTGGTCGGCGTATCGAAAAAGGTCAGGCGTGGGTGGGCCTCGCACGGCTCGACCCACCCTACTGCCCTCCAAATTCACGGATGCACGGCAGATTATTTTCGATACTGAAACTCCGCACTGGCGAAGAGGGCCTGGCAGAAGGCGCTCCACAATTCGCGGTCCGGCGGCAGGGCGGAGGGGCGATCGTTCGTCGACCGGGCCCGGTACGACTCGAGGAACGCCTGGGCGCCGGCCTGTTCTTTGGCCGTGGGGGGACGACTGTAGAAGCGGACGAACGCTTCGCGAATCCGTTCCGCCTCGGCGTCTTTCTTGAGCAGGTTGTCGGCGGCCGCATCCGCCGCGCGCATCACGAAGGCGTTGTTGAGCAGGAACAACCCCTGCGACGGGACGGTCGTCTGCGGGCGATCGGCGGTGATCAGGCTCGGGTCGGCGGCGTCGAACAGGGCCAGCGCCTCGGACAGATTGTCACGAATAATCGGCAGATAGATCGAGCGATGCGTGTTTCGCGGATCGTTGATCGCCGCGGCGACCGCATCGCCCCCCGGTCGAAACCGCGCCACCGGCCCCTCGCCGGCCCGCGCCACCACCGAGCCGGCCGGCGGCGTGGTGTCGAGCTGACCGCTCACGGCCAGCAGGGCGTCGCGCAGGCTCTCGGCGTCGAGACGGCGGGGCGTCATCCGCCAGAGCAGCGTGTTGTCCGGATCGATTTCCATCGCGCCGCGCTCGGCCGTCGAACTGAGCTGGTAGGCATGGCTCAGCACCAGGTATCTGATGAGTTTCTTCACGCTCCAGCCGTCGTCCATGAAGCGGTGAGCGAGGTGGTCGAGAAGCTCGGGATGCGCGGGGGGGCGGCCGGCGAGTCCGAAATCGTCGGCGGACGGGACCAGGCCTCGTCCGAACAGCTTCAGCCAGACGCGATTGACCATGACGCGCGCGGTCAGCGGATTCTCGCGGCTGGCGATCCACTCGGCGAATTCGAGGCGGCCGCTGCCCGTCGGCGTGATCTTCAGCGGCTCGCTGGTCATCACCTGCAACGTGCCGCGGGGCACGCGAGAGTCGCCCGGATGATCGGATTCGCCCCGAGTGTAGATGGGGCTATCTGCGATGGACCGCGTGCCGTCATAGGTGAACCCGCCCGGCCCGCCGAACCTGCCCCTGCGCGCACCGGGTTCGGGCTCTGTCGATTTATCGCGGACCCCCATCGCCAGCAGCTTCGGGTTCCCTTCGGCGTCGTACGCGTCAAGCCGGCCTTGCAGCAGCGAGATCTGTCCGCCGGCGAAGAACTGCTGGATTCCGTCCCGCATGGTCTTCATCGAGTCGCGGACGGACTTAATCTGACCCTCGACGCGATGCCGCTCGGAATCCGTCAGCCTGGACACGGCGACGACCGGGTTCGCTTCCCCGGGGAGCGACAGCAGGGGCGCCGTCCGCTGGGCGTTGATGAACGAGACGGTGCCGTAGCACGTCTCGGTGCTGCGGAAGATCCCGGCGAGGGCGTAATAGTCTTTCTGTGGGATCGGGTCGAACTTGTGGTCGTGGCACCGGGCGCACGCGACAGTGATCCCGAGGAAGGCCTGCGTGGTCGCGTCGATCTGTTCGTCGGCCACGTCCAGCTCGAACTTGAGGCCGCTCCGCTCGTTCAGCGTCTTCGGGCCGATCGCCAGGAAGCCGGTGGCGATCAGTCGCTCGGCTGTCACATGCGCGTCGTCCGATTTCAGCAGGTCGCCGGCGAGTTGCTCTTTGATGAACTGATCGTATGGCTTGTCGGCGTTGAACGCGGCGATGACATAATCGCGATAGCGCCAGGCGTGGGGGTAGTTGAAGTTCACGGTCTTGCCCGTGCTCTCGGCATAGCGGGCGACGTCGAGCCAGTGTCGCGCCCACTTCTCGCCGAATCGCGGCGACGCCAGCAGGCGATCGACCCGGTTCTCAAATACTTTGGGGGAGGTCTCGGCGACAAACGCTTCCACGTCGGCCGGCGCAGGAGGCAGGCCGGTCAGGTCGAAGGAGAGGCGGCGCAGCAGGGTCCGCCGGTCGGCATCGTCCACCGGCGTCAGCCCTTTCGATTCCAGAGCGGCCAGAATGAACCGATCGACATCGGTGCGCGGCCAGGCGGTGTTCTTCACCCCGGGAGCAGCCACTTTCTGCGGCGGCCGGTAAGCCCAGTGCGCGCGTCCTTTCTGGATGTCGAGTTCCCAGCGCGCGGCCCGTGTTTCTTGCCGCAGTGCGGCTGGTTCCTGTGCGGACGCGAGGCTGAGCGCAACGAGACTGCAGCACAGCATCAGGCGGCGACTGCACCGGAACATGTTGCTCCTCGAGGTCCGAACCGGTGTGCCGTTCGATCCTGCCGGGTCGTGTGCTGATCTGGTGGATTTGTGGTGCGGCCGTTTCGGCTGCATTGCGGCAGGCGAGACGCCTGCACCACAATTTAGAACACCACAGCGTGCCGACATGTGCTGCCTGGCCGGAAAAAGTTTTTGTGAACCCGCTACCGACCTTTCTTCTCCGGGCCACCGCCGGCGCCGCCTGGTGGCGGCCCGAAACCGAACGCAAACGGCTTCGGCTCGAAACCCTTCGCCTTGCCCACCAACTGGGCCGCGACCGACTCCAAACGCTTTTCGATGAATTTCCGGGACGGCATCGACTGACCGAACTGCCCACCCATCCCCATCCCGAACCCGCCACCACTGCGCCGCTCTTTCCGTGCCGCGACGGCTTTCGCTTCCTTCCCAGCCGGCTCTTTCAGAGCCTGCTCGATCGCTTCCAGGCTTTCGAGCAGTTTCTCGCTGGTGAAGCTCGTCGAGATCAGTTCCCTGATGATCGCCAAATACCTTTCCTTGTGCGCGTCGATCGCGAAGAGGCGGTCGATGAGTTTGTTTGGCCCCGCGTGCGGGTGATTGATGCTCAATTCCACCAACTGCTCGGGTGTGCCGACGGCCGGCCAGGTCGCCAGCGACAGATCGAGATCCCACGGGATGAAAACGAACTTCTTCGTCGCCGGCACCAGATAAAGGTAGTAGTTGTGGCCAAACCCCAGGTAACTGTCGAGATTCGACAGAAGGGTGTTGGCCGCGATGAACTTCAGGAACGCTTCGATATCGAGATACGAGCCGATTTCGCCGGCGAACGCTTCGTCGGTGCCGGCGTTGATGAGCTTCGTGAAGTCCATCAGGCGGTTTTTCTCGTCGTCGGTGGGGGAGTTCTCGGGCCGGTAGCGGTCTTCATAGGCCTTCCAGTCGGTGCCCAGATGGATCGGCCCGCTTTGCAGTCCTTCCGGCTTCAGCAGCATCCCGTTGCCGTCCTTGAAGTGCCGCTTGAGGAACCCCCTGTTGACCTGCTCCACCAGTGTGTAGACACCGACGAGTTCGTTGTCGTACTTGCCGGGGACGGTGAGAGTCAGCTCGGCGAAGGAAGTGCGCGGCGCGGGGACACCGGCGTCGCGGAAAAAGGCGAACGACATCGCCTCGCGCGACCGCGTCCCATCGCTGACGCTGCAATTGAAATTGAGCATGGTCAGCCCGTCGAGTTTCTGCCGTTCGACGTACCGGTTCAGGTCGAACTTCATCGACTTCTTCAGCGCCTCGGCCGTGGCCATGTAGGTGTAGTTGCCTTTGTAGCGGATGCCGACATCTTTGAACGTCTCGCCGTCGAAGGTGAGATCGCCTTTGACCCAGGGGAATTCCACGCCGAACGTGTTGCGGTGTGTGCCTTCCGTCGGCTTGCGCTGCGGCCCGAAGCCCGGAGGCCCGAAACCCGGCGGTCCGAAGCCGCCCCTTCCCTTGGGGGCCAGAGCGGCGAACGGCTGCTCGTCCATCGTCAGGTGGAACTGCACGACCTTCGCCGTGCCGAACACGCGCTCGCCGGCAGGCGCTTTTTTCTCGGCGGTCATTCCGGAAGTCGGGAGGAGTGCTGAGGACGCCAGGAGCGTGGCCAGCCACAGCCGGAATCGGCTCATCGCTGAAGTCCCTTCGAGAACGGGAGGGGAGCGAAGATGAATGGTAACAGTGTATCCGGGTTGAGGGGAAAAGCCCATGAGTGGGCTGTGGGTGGCAAAACCGTGCATTCCTCGATAGCTCAATCGCCAGTGCGAGACCGCCGCAGGCGGATCAATCCCACAGCGGCGGATTCTTGGTTCAAGTCGAAGTCGGGGAGAGAGAATCGAACGCGATCCACGATACGGTCAACCGCCGGAGAGCCTGGCCAACGCGGCGGCTGCCGCGTCGCAGGCGGTCGGCACAGAGGAATCATTCGCTGCATCGGCCAGGCGGTCGCGCACGGCCTCCACAGACATTGTGGCAAGCGCACCGATGATGTAGTCCAGATTCAATTTCTTCTCGATCGCATCGCCGTTCGAAGCTTCCTTTGCCGCGGCCTCCAAGAGGGGATCGAGGTATCGCGGGTCCCCATGGCCCGCCCTTTTCAGTGCCCACGCTGCCGTTCCGCGCGTCGACGCGTCGGCCAGCAGTCGGCACATCGGCTCGAAGACCGCGTCGCCGCCGATCGCCGCCAGGCTGTATGCGACTGCCTTGCGGACTTTCACGTTGCCCGCGTCCAACTCGTGGAGCAGAACCGGAAGGCCCTCGGCACCGACCGGTTCAGCCAATCCATGCACGAGTGCAAACAGGACGCGCTGCTCCACGGTGGACGGTCTCCAACCGCGATCGTGTAAGCCGTTTGCCGCCCAGGTGCGAAGCTCGATCAGCCCGTCCCCGAGCAATGTTTGGAGCTGGTCCGTCGAGGTGCGCTCGCGAATGCGGACCAGCGCTTCGTTGCTCGCTGTTTGAATCCGGTCAAAATCTGTTTGCCTACTCTCGAAGTCCCGGCGGGCGACATCGTCGTCTTCGCCCAGATAGGAAGGCTCCCGCTGATACTCTCGCTTCAGGAGCGCCGGCACCACGGTAAAATCGGCCGATTCGGCGAGCTGTGCCGCCTTTTGGATCCATTCATCGGCGAATCTGTTGCGGAGACCGTGTTCCAGGCTCGAATCGCGGACAGGTCCTTGTGCCGTGAGACCATTCGCCTGCGGAGTTGCTGTCGGTCCGTGCGCGGAACTTTCCTTCCAGAGCTGAATCGAACGATGATATGTTCCGGCCAGTGCGCCGCCGACCAGAATCGCGACCATCAGCACTCCCGCGACGCTCGCCAGATAGGTTGCACCCGGACCCGGCAGCCCAAGCTTGGAGAGCAACAGCGCCAACAGAAACAGGAACAGGACACCGACCGTGCCGGTGTAGCAGAAGATAATGTCAAAGCTCAGCTTCGATCGCGGATTGTCTTTCCATTTCGACATGACCATGTGGCCCCTCTTCCAGCGGGAGAGGGGAGTTTTTCTGTTTTTTTCAGGCGATGATGTCGTGGATCGGCTGGCCGCCGTGGGCGATGGGGAGGGGGCGGCCGGTGCGGTCGGGGACGGTCATCTCGGGGTCGATGCCGAGCAGGTGGTAGATCGTGGCCACGACGTCGCCGGGCGAGACCGGGTGGCTGGTCGGATACGCTGCGATCTTGTCGGTCGATCCGTAAATCATGCCCGGTTTGATTCCCCCGCCGGTGAGCAGGCTGAAACCGCACTGCGGCCAGTGTTCGCGCCCCGCCTTGGCATTGATCCGCGGCGAGCGGCCCATTTCCCCCATCACGACGACCAGCGTCGAGTCGAGCAGGCCCCGTTCGTCGAGGTCTGCGATGAGCGCCGGATAGGCCTGGTCGAGGATTCCGAGCGACGTGATGGAGAGATCGAGGACGCCGGTATTGAGCAGCCCGAACGCCTCGCGCTCCTGGCCGAGCTGCGCGGCCGGAAACACCTTGACCTGCAGCGCGCC
>JACQFH010000316.1 GCA_016200145.1 Planctomycetia bacterium
GCCCCTCTCAGCGCTTTCTCACCGAAACCGCGGCCGCCTATTTCGTGGAGCGCCGCCGGCTGGATGACCAACACGACGCTGTACGACCAGCACTTCATTCCCGGGACGCAGGAGCTCAACGAAGCCGGCCGCCTGCACCTGAAATGGATCCTGTTGTATGCTCCGCCGCAGCGCCGCACGCCCTGGGTGCAGGCGGGCGACTCGGCTGAGATCAGCCAGGCGCGCCTGGCCAACGTGCAGCAGGAAGCGGCCGCAATGGCGCCGCACTGCCGAACGATGATCATGCTGCGTGTCTGCCAGCCGTACGGCGCTTCGGCCCAGGAAGTCGACCTCGTCCGCCGCGCGTACCTGGCGTCGATGCCCGAGCCGCGCATTTCGTACCAGGCGCAGCAGGGAAGCAGCACCGGCAGCAGCGGCGGCAGCAGCAGCGGCGGGTCGGGCGGACGGTGATCGTTCGGCCCCGGGATGAGACCGGGATAGTTTGCAAGATCATCTCCGTGGCCGGTTGAAGAGAGAGGAGAGAAGAGTGAAGAGCGAGTTTGGGGAGTTGTCTCTTTGCCACACTTCTCTCTTCGCTCCTCTCCCTTCGCTCTTCGGTCCCCATCCCCTGCTCCTTTGCGTCTGCGGATTTTGCCTGAACAGGACCCGCCATGCCCGACCCACTTCCGCCTGAATCGCCCTCCGGTCCCAGTTCCAAATCCGGACCAGGCCGGTCCGGTGAACCCGCCGGCGAAGTGCGGCAGGAGCGGCAGATCGAGCAGTTGCTCGATGTCTACACGCAGCTTTTTCAGGCCGCGTACCGCGAGCCGGCTCAACCGACCGGCTCCACCCCCGCTGTGCCCCGTTCTCCGCGACACGATACCCGCCCTGCACCCACTGCGCCCGTCGCACCCCAGACGCTGGCCCAGTGCGGCCTGTCGCTGATGCAGGTTTGCGACCTGATTCTCAAGCAGCTCTATTTACAGGGGGCGGCGCTGGGCGTCGATCTCGCCAGGCAATCGCGACTGCCGTTCAACGTGATCGACGAAGGGCTTCTGTTCCTGAAAGAAGAAAAGTGCATTGAAGTCAGCGCCGGCGACCTGATCGGGCGGGTTTCGTACCGCTTCAATCTCACCGACCTCGGCCGGGCGCGGGCCCGTGAATCGTTCGAACAATGCCGGTACGTGGGGCCGGCCCCGGTGCCGCTCGAAGACTACGTGCGGCAATGCATGCAACAGGCGGTAACGGGAACCGACTGCCACCCCGAATCGCTCCTCGAAGCATTCAAAGACCTGATCATCCGGCCGGGAGTACTCGACGAACTGGGCCCGGCTGTGTGCAGCGGCAAGTCGATTTTCGTGTACGGGCCGCCGGGAAACGGCAAGACAATGATCGCCAAGGGGCTGGGCCGGTTCCTGAACAGGAATGGCGGCGAAATCTATGTCCCTTACGCCATCCATTCGGAAAACAGCATCGTCACCGTCTTCGATCCGACGATCCATACGGCGACCGACAACGACGATCTTCTCGGCACCGTCATGCAGGAAGGCCAGGCGACCGGTGAACGCAGCCGCCTGCTGCAGGCCAACGCCCCCGACCTCCGCTGGCGGAGGATCAAGCGCCCTGTCGTCATCACCGGCGGCGAGTTGACGCTCGATATGCTCGACCTGCGCTACAACACGACCGCCAACTTCTACCAGGCGCCGCTGCACATCAAGGCCAATGGCGGAGTCTTTCTGATCGATGACTTCGGCCGGCAGATCGTCAGCCCCCGGGACCTGCTCAATCGCTGGATTCTGCCCCTCGAAGAGCGGATCGACTACATGACGCTCGCGACCGGCAAGAAGTTTGCCGTGCCCTTCGAGCAGCTCATTATCTTCTCGACCAACCTCGATCCGCGCGAGCTGGTGGACGAAGCCTTTCTGCGGCGCATCCGGCACAAGATTGCGATCGGCACGCCTGACAAGGGACTGTTCACCGAGATCTTTCAGTTAGCCTGCCGGTTACGGGCGATTCCATTCAACCAGGAAGCCCTGGATTACCTGTACTCCGCATATTACGACAAGGGAAAACCGCCACGATCGTCAGATCCCCGAGATTTGCTGGAGATTGTCCAGTCGATCTGCCGATTCCGAAACCAGGAAGTCGCGTTGACCGAGAATCTGATCGCCGAAGCGGCCCTCAAGTTCTTCTGCCAGATTTGAATTCCGCGCAGCTCCCTCAGCGACAGCCCCCGGCTCGTCGCTGCACGTTCCCTTCCTGAAAAAAAGCGATCATTCCGGTCGCGCGGTTTTCCTGCCCTGCGTGAGCGTCCCGAGGCACCACTTGCGGTTTCGGTGGATTGCCGGGTCCCTTCCTTATGCACTGCTCCCGAACTTCCGTTTCCTGTGCCTGGCTGGTCTGCCTGTGCGCCCTTTCCAGTGGCTGCATTACGCAGCAGACCAAAACCGACGGCACGTTCGTCTCCGGCGGATCGGGAACTTATGGCACGCCGGCCGGGGATGCGGCTGTCGCGGCGAAACCGAAAGCCAGGAAAGCACAGTCTTACGAGCCAAGCTCGAAGCTAAAACTCGCCTCGGCTGCGTTCCTTGAGCAGCGCGGCGCGCGCGACGAGGCTCGCCAGCGATACGAAGAACTGCTGGCGATCGACTCAAAATCGACAGATGCCGTGCTGGGCCTGGCGCGTCTCGACCAGGTCGCCGGGCGCACCGCCGAAGCCGAAGCCGGCTTTCAGCGCGCCGTGCGGATGGAAAACGCTTCGGGCCGCACGCTCGACTCGCTGGGGCAGTTCTATGTCGATCAGAAGCGCTGGACTGAGGCGATGGCGACGCTGCAAAAGGCGACGGCCGCCGCTCCGAACGAAAAGGGTTACCGCTTCCACTACGCGATCGCCCTGGCCAAAGCGGGCCAGATCAATGAAGCCATTCCGCACCTGCGCAGTACGGTCGATCCGGCGGCGGTCCATTACAACATCGGCCTGATTCTGCACGAGCGGGGCGACCTGAACGGCGCGGAAGAGCAGTTCAGCCAGGCCCTGATCCAGAACCCGCGACTGCAACCGGCGCAGCAGTGGCTGACCGACGTCCGCCGCGAGCGAGAGCTCGAGGTGGCGAACGCGAATCGCCGCCAGCAGGCCACGAACGTCGGCAACTGGGAACAAGCCGACCTGCAGCGCTGATCCTTCCGCCGTTGGGCGCGATCAGGCGTCAGGCTGCGCAAACCCGAAATTGTTCACGCAATTTCCACCAGCGCGCGCCGGAACATAACTGGGGTCAGATTCCTGGAAGACTCGGCTACGCCTCGCCGCTAAACGGCGTCCTCTATCCTCTATCCGCGATATGCGTCACAATCAGAAGACGCATGCCCCCCCTGCCCTCCGATGCCGAAATCTCCCGCGCAGCCGAAATCCTGCGAGCGGGCGGGCTCGTGGCATTTCCCACCGAGACGGTCTACGGCCTGGGAGCCAACGCGCTCAATGAACAGGCTGTCGCGCGGATCTTCGACGTCAAAGGCCGCCCGCGATTCGATCCGCTGATCGTGCACATCCCCGGCCGGGAATGGATTTCGCGTCTGGCCGCCAAATTTCCGCCAGAGGCAGAGCGCCTCGCCGAACGGTTCTGGCCCGGCCCGTTGACCCTCGTCCTGCCGAAGTTGCCGCTCGTACCCGACCTGGTCACCGCCGGCTGCCCCACCGTCGGGCTGCGCGTTCCCGATCATCCCGTGGCACAGGCCCTGTTGCGTGCTGCCGATTTGCCTGTCGCTGCCCCCAGTGCAAATCCCTTTGGCCGGATCAGCCCGACGACCGCCGAACATGTCCGTGAACAACTGGGGGCCCAGGTCGACCTGACCCTCGACGGCGGACCGTGCCGCGTCGGCGTCGAATCGACTGTGCTGCAGTTGACCACCGCGGAGGCAATTTTGCTCCGCCCGGGCGGCACAACGGTCGAAGAGATTGAAGCCCTGATCGGCAAAGTCACAATCGCGACCACGACCGAGTCAGGAGCCCCCACCTCCGGCCTTGCGTCCCCCGGCACCCTCTCCAGCCACTACGCCCCGCTGACCCCACTAACGATATGGCAGCGCGTCCTCCCCTCCTTAGCAAGGGGGGGACA
>JACQFH010000397.1:0-46815 GCA_016200145.1 Planctomycetia bacterium
AACCCCGAATACGGCAACATCCACGTCAAGAAAGACATCGTCGACCAGCTCTCGGGCGCAGTTCAGGTCGCGACGCTGGAAGGAGAGCCCGGCGAGAATTCGGCCCAGGGCAGCCTCGTGGCCATTCAGATCAAGAAGGCGGCCACCATGCGGGCCACCCTGGCAAAGCTCGCCGGATTGGGAGTCACCAAGTTCCACGAGCGCGAATTCCAGGGAGAAACTCTGTACGAGATTGAGGTTCCGCACCTGGGCGCCGAAGAAGGTGGCGAAGAGACCCGCGTCGGCGTCGCCGTGGCGGAAGGCCATTTGCTCGTCGCCACCGACGTGCGGCTGCTCGAGCGCGTGCTGCGCGGCGTGGGCGACGCCGAAGCGCTTGTCGACTCGGCGGCTTATAAGCGGATCGCCCGCCGCTTTCCCTCGAAGACCGCGTACATCAGCTTCAGCCGCCAGGATACGCAGATGAAATCGTTGTTCAGCATGCTCAAGACGGCGCCTGCCGGCTTGCTCACCGGACTCGATCAGTTCGATTTCTCGAAGCTGCCCAGCGCCGACGTGCTGAAAAAATACCTTCCGCCCACCGGCAGCTACATGGAACACGACCCGAAGGGGCTGAAAATCACCAGCTTCAGCCTGCGGAACGAATCGGAATAGTCTCTGTTCCAAATCAGGTTGGTGCGTGGCGCGCCGCGAAATCGCGACACACCTGGTTTTCGGCGGAAGTCGCCATGCCCTCGGCGGATGCGCAATGAATCGCAGTTCGGAAGGTTTCTTGTTTTGCTGAGCATTATTCACTCTATCGATATTCAGAATGAATGTCTGACCCTGGAGAACCAGCTTCGATTCCTGTCGCAGAAATGAGACAATCAGAACTTTGGCCGGGGTTGGGTGTTTAGTGCCCTGAGAGGGTGCCAATCCGCCGATCAGGCAGGGGAAAGCCGTGCGCAGGTAGTCGCCTCGAAGGTCCGCCAAATCCGGAATGTCCCAACGTAAACAGGAGCCGCTCAAATGGTGATCACGCGTGGATTGCACCTGGCCGTTCTGACGGGGGTGTTTGCCGGTTTGGCGGGAATGAGCGCTCTGGCTCGGGCTGATGAAGAAAAGCCGGCTGAGAATAAGTCGGCGCTCAAGTCGCCAGAGCAGGTCTTCGCCGACCTCGACAAGAACGGCGACGGCAAGTTGACGGCCGACGAGGTGCCGCAAGACCAGCAGCGCCAGTACGAGCGCCTGTTGCGGGTGGCGGGCAAAGACAAGGGGGCCGAGCTCACCAAGGCCGAATTCCTGAGCGCGTTCAAGCCCGACGATCTGAAAGTCGCCGCTCCGCAGGGCCTCGGTGGTGGCGGCGGCCGCGGAAACAATCAAGACCCGGCGCAGATCTTTCAGCGTTTCGACCGCAATCGCGACGGCAAGCTGACCCTCGACGAAGTTCCCGAGCAGGCCATTGGCATCCGTCGGTTGTTCACGCAGCTCAATAAGAAAGAACTGACTCGAGAAGAACTCACCCAGGCGGTCGCGCGCGAAGGGCTCGGCGCTCGGGGGCCGATGGCCGACCCCGAGGGCTTCTTCAAACGGCTCGACACCAACGGGGACGGCAAGATCACGCTGAATGAAGTTCCCGAACAGTTCAAGCCGATGGCCGAGCGCTGGCTGACGGCGCTCAATAAAGGCAAAGACGACAGCATCTCGGCCGACGAGTTCAAGAAGCTGGTCGCCGACAATCAGGGACGTGCCGGGCCCGGCGGCCGGCCGGGAGCAGGTCCGGGCGGACCGATGCGTCTGGGCGAGGGGCGCGGCGGATTCGGAGCGCTCCTGCTGCGGAAGCTCGACACCAATGGCGACGGAAAACTCAGCAAGGAAGAGCTCAGCAAAGCGGCCGAGAAGTTCGACGAACTGGACCTGAACCACGACGGGCAGCTCGATCCTTCCGAGTTGTTCGGTCCGCCCCCTGGTGGTGATCGGCCAGGGGGTAATCGGCCCGGTGGAGAACGGCCAGCAGGCCCGGGCCGCCGCGGCCGCCCGCAACCTGAAGCCCAACAGGGACCGGCGAGCGAATCGAAGCCGTAGGGCCGGTAGTGGTCCGACCGGCTCACAGCCAAAGATACTTGCGCGCCGCTTCGATCACGTCGCCGAACCAGACGTAGGCGAGGCTCCGTTTGCCGCAGTAGATTTTTGCGGTCACTTCGGCGCCAATCGTGGGAGCGCGGGGCGCCGGATCGACGAGGGCCACATAGACGGGTACGACGACCCCCTCGCTCTCCGATGAGACCGACCGGTTGGAAAGCGTCTCCAGCGTGCCATAGAAATCGGCTTCGGTGTCGGTCGCCAGCATGTACTTGACGCGCAGCCCTTCCGATCCGCTCTGACTCTGCGCTTCGAGGATGTGGCCGATCCGGTTTTCGGGGACATCCACTTCGAGCCGCCAGGTTCGGGTGTCGTCCATGACTTCCAGGAGCAGCTCGCCGTATTTCACCGGCCGCTTTCGGAGCAGTTCTTCGATGCGGAAGGTGGCGATCTTGCCGTTGATCGGGGCGCGAACGGAGAGTGCCTCGACCTGTGCAGTGAGGCTGGCGACCTGCAGCTTGGTGCCGTCGATCTCGGCTTGGAGCTGAGCCTTCTTGCCGTGCAGCTCGATCTCGTTGGCCCGGTTGAGCGACGTCCCCGGGTCGCTGAGCTGCGAGGAGACGGCGAAGTACTCTTTCTCTTTGGCCTGCAGCGCCGCGGCCTTTGTGTGCAGATTGGACTCCAGCTCCTCATTGCGCAGGCGCACGAGCAGATCGCCGGCGTGCACAGATTGGCCGCTGCGCGCCGGCAGCTCGATGACTTCGCCGTCCCAGGGCGCAAACACGCCGCGGCGCTCGATCGGCATCATCCGGCCCTTTCCGGTGACGCGGTAATCGGATGGCACGAAGATCAGGATCAGCGCGACGACGGCAAGCGCCGCAAAGGCCGCCCCGAATTTCCACAGTTTGCGGCCCCGTAGCCGAGACTTCCAGTTGCCAACGAGCTTCCACAGCGGGAGCAGGAAAATCCGCTCGCAGTTCTGCGCGTTTTCGAGGGCCAGGCCCACGTGGGCGGCAATCCGGTCGAGGCGGTCGTCCACGTCGGCCGGCAACGGCGTTTCTGAGATCTGCTCGACGACCAGCACCCCCACCGGCCGCGGATTCTTGTCGGAATGCGCCTCGATCTCGGGCCGATCGCTCGTTTCAGAATGGCGCGGCTTGGGCCCGAACACCGGCTGAACGATGATCACCCGCGACCGGCTGTCGAGCAGGTAATCGGCCAGCAGCGCCTCGACTTGCGAGGGGAACTTTTGAGTGTCGCCGGTGAATTTCAGCTTTTCACCGGTGGCGCATACCTGCTCGGCCAGCTTCGTGAGCAGCCGCACGGCATTCGAACGCGCGCTGACGGCCTGCTGTCCGCTGACGGCCTGAATCTTCACCCGCGGACCGAATTGCTCGCCGACCGTGACTCGGTCGGCCGCGATCAGCCGCCGGCATTCGTTCGCCGCGACCAGGGCTGTTTCGACCGACTTCTGATGTCCGTACAGCGACAAAACCCATTGATCGTCTTCAGAGCTCTTCGCCGTCGCTTGCGGCACGGCCGTCGGAGTCGGCTGCGTCGTCGGCGCGCCCGGCGGCGCGGTGGAGGGCGCCAGCGGCTGCACGCGCGGCGCCGCTGCGCCCTGCGGTGCGAGCTGCGGCGAAACGGATCCGTCGGGCCCCAGAGCCGTGGCCAGAAGCGCTGCGTTCATCGGCGGCGCGGGCTGGGGGGCCAGATTCGGATTGTTCAACCAGAACCGGCTGGCGATTCCGCACAATTGTCCGAGGAACTGCATCCGCTGCGGCCGGTCATCATCTCCGGCCCAGGGCGCCTCGAAGACCTGCACGAGTCCGGCGATTTGCGAGTTGCGGGCCAGTGCCGCCAGCAGCAGGCTGCGCCGGCGTTTCTGGCCGCCAGGAACCTCCTGTTCGAGCTGCTGCGAAATGACGCCCCCCGTGCGGAACACTTCGGCGAATTGCCGTTCGCAGGCCGCCTGCATTCCGGCGTCGTTCAAAAAGCCCGTCGTGTCGAGGCAGACTTCCTGCTGCAGCACGAGCCGTCTTTCGGCGTCGCACATCCAGATTGCGCCGGCCTCGCCGCGCAGCCCCATCAGGGCCCGCTTCAGCAGTTCCTGCAGGAAGACGAATTCGGGCAGTGTCGCCGTGGCGAGCTGCGCCAGCTCGGCCAGGAGAGCACTTTCATCAAATGCGGGCCCGGACCGGCCCGCGGGACGATCGTTGTTCATCGCGTTACAATCGGAAATTGAACGTGTGTCGATACCAGCGCCACACCCAGGCCCATGGGGACCGGTGCCCCACCAGAAATCGCGAATTCCCCCTCATTCCTGCACACAACCGCCCTTGCTGTTCGCCCAGCAGGACGGTGGCTTCGTACGCCACGCTCGACAGCCGCTCGCGGCCCGAAGGATCGGTGACCGTCGGCAGAACTCCCCCGGCCTTGTTCGACAGCGTGCCCGGGGCGAATTCAGTGTGCCGCTCGGCGATCTCGTCGATCGTGCCTTCGAAGACCTGCGACGGCAGGTGATCGAACTTGATCTGGACTTTCTGCTCGGGGTGAATGTCGCGCCGGTCCGATTGATCGACCAGCAGCACGGCCTGAAACGATTCGTCGGGAGCGATGCTGCACAGGTGCGTGCGGGCTTCGATCTTTGCGCCCAGGTTTCGCTCGTCGAGTGGCGTGCCCGTCCAGGCATGCAGCTCGAAGCCTGCCGTGGCCTCCTTGGGTTCCGCGACGCGGGGCGGCGCGACGACGATGCCGTCGATCGGCGCCACGACTTTCAATTGCCGCAACTGATTCTCGTAGTCTTCAATCTGCCTGCCGATCGAATGCAGTTGCTGGCGCGCGACTTCGAGTTTTCCAGACTGTTCGAGCCTCTGCTGCTTGTCGACTTCGATCTGCTGGAACTTGAATTGCATCAGGAACTCGTTGTACTGCCGCTGTTTCTCGCGGTCGACCAGCTCGACCAGCACGTCCCCGCGTGAGACCCGGTCTCCTGGACGCACGCGGATTGCCAATGTTGCCCCCGGAACCGTCGTATAAACGTGAGCGACCTGGTGCGGCTCGATCAGAAACGGGGCGTAGACGTGCAGCGGCAAGGGGACGGCAGCCGCCACTGCCGCCACGGCGCCCACGACCGCCAGCGTTGCGCCGATGCGGCGCCGGCTGAGGGGCTTGTTGCGCGGAGTCTGAATGATCTTGACCACTCCCCAGAAAAGGTTGCCCACGATTCCGGCCATCGAGATCCAGGCCAGAGTCACGCCGATGCTCTGCATACGGCTTGAGCACAGTATATAAGAACAGCGTAATCCCAAACAGGACCAGCCACCGGTACGCCGCCGAGGCCACGGCGTACGTCACCAGCCACCCACGACCGCGCTGCGGCATGAACGCGTCTTCTTTGGTCTCGATTCCCAGGCATGTCGAGGCAAACGCGTTCTGCAACAGCACGCGCGCCTTCTCGGCCAGGTTGGGGATTTCGAGGAAATCGCTCAGCATGTAGTACCCGTCGTAGCGCATCAGCGGGTTGGCGTTGAACAGCACCGTCGAAACCGACGAAATGAAGAACACGTTGAGACACAGGTGATGCAATAGCCCCGGGTGCGTGAACCACCAGGCGATGAGCGCCAGCGACGAAAGCACGCTTTCGACCCACATGCCCGCCGCCCCGATCGCGATCCGCTTCCATTTGTTATGCATCATCCACGAATCGCTGACGTCGCAGTACAGTGTCGGGCTGAAAACCAGAAAAATCACGCCGATTTCGTGGCATTCCCCTCCGAAATGCCGGCAGGTCATGCCGTGCCCCACCTCGTGCAGCACCTTCATCACCGCGATGGTCAGGTACAGGTACATCAGATTGGGCCAGCCGAAGAACTGGCGGAATTCGGGAAGCTTCGTGCGGAACGTGTCGAACTGGGTCGCGAGCAACAGGTAAGCCACCGCCACGATCGCCAGGTGCAACGCCAGAACCGGCGGCCGGTACAGCCAGCGCACCTTCGGGTGGAGCCATTTCAAGAACGATTCAGGGTCCCAGCCGGGCAGCCGCAGGCTGAGGATGTTCATGGCGACGGCAACGATCTGCTTGCGGCGCGCTTCGCGGCGCCGCTCGATCAGCACCTGTCCCTGTCCGGGCCGGCCGCTGTAGACGAGCCCCTTGGCATGCAGGTCGATCACCACGAGCTGCAGCTCGCCGAGAGAAGGCCGGACGTAGGGGAACTGCTCCAGCAGGCGATCGCGCACTTCTTCGAGGCTGCGCGTGCCGTCCATCAGCTCGAGCACCTTGTATTGTTCCGGCCCCAGGCGAAAGTACTTGAGCGACAGCGGATCCTTGATGACGAAGTAGCTGCCGAGCTGGTAGTCGATTCGCTCCACGACCAGATCGGCCCTGCGGTGCAGGGGCACGGGACGTCGCGTGGAAGGCTTGAGGCTCGACGATTCAGAGATCATGCGCGGCTTCAGTCGTTCTTTCCGGCCGGCAGGACCGTCATCGTCGCAAACAGGCCCGCCCGCAGGAACTGATCGGGATTGTCGACTTCGGCCCAGACCCGTACTTTCGTGACGGAGGCTTTCGCCAGATCGACGAACGCGATCTTTCCCGGAAAGACCCGGGCGACCGCATCGGCGCCAACTTCGTCAGGCTTTTCGAGATGGACCTCAACCGCGCAACCCGTCCTGATGTGAGCTGCGTCTTTGACCAAAACGTAGCCTTCGACGCGCACCTTGCGCGTGCTGGCCAGTTCGATCACCGGATCGCCCTGCTTGACTGAGGCCCCCTTGACCAGGTGCACGCGGGTGATGAACCCTTCGAATGGCGCCTCCAGTCGGTACGTGTCGAGCTGTGCGGCCGCTTCGTCTCGCTTCGCCTTGAATACGTCCCGGCCCTGTCTTGCCTTTTCGACTTCCGCAATCGCCTTGTCATGATTGAGTCGCGCCCGGCGGACTTCCAGCTCGGGCACCGTCCCCGGCTGACGCCGATTCGCTTCGAGCATCTGTTCGTGTTCCGTTTTCATCACTTCGGCCGCCAGCTCGGCATAGACGATTTCGACGTCGCTGTCGGCCTGGAGCTGCGCCACGGCCAGCGAGGCCCGCGCCACGTCGTCTTTCAGCGTCGCCAGGAATTGGTCGGGAGTAACGGTGTCCCCTTCGCGGACCGACAACTTGCCCAGAATGCCGGGTCGATCGAAGGCCAGGACGACTTCCTCCAGCGGCTTGATCGTGCAGTTTTCGATGCGAACGGGGGAAGCGTTCTTCGTTTTGGACTTCGCCTCGGCCGTCTGGCCTCCGCCGTTGCCCGACACGGTTGCCGCAGCGCCTACGAGCAAGAGTCCCAGCACCCATTCCCAGCGGCGCCAGCGATCGTCAAGGAGCTTTCGCATAAGTCATTCCAGATTGAAGAGAATCATGGAGAGCCAGGATTCGACGATTCTTGAGTTTAGTCGTCGATGTTCGGGTGCGTGCGTTCCGCCTTCGGCATCGATATTTCGGCTGAGGGTGTGCCACCAGGAGCCAGGCCCCAGCCGTCCGCCGCCGGAGAGAATTCAACCGGGACTTCAGGCGACGGGTAGGCCCCCGCCGCGTCGGACGGAGCAAAGTGCCGGGGAACGAACGCCTCGGGCTCGTGGTGCACCGGGTCGAGCGGGAACGCGTCAAACGCGTAGCTCCGCGCCCGAGCCAGACGGCTTGCCCCCATTTTTGCGTCGGGGCCCCAATCCCGCTCCGCCAGATGGATGTGATTGTACTCCAGCAGCGTTCCCTGCCGCAATTGCAGCTCTGCCAGCGACTTGTTGTATTCGATCACGCTGCGATAGAAAGCGACGTCGGCGATCGTGAGCCGCGTCTGGGCTTGCAGCACGAGGTCGAGGCCTTTGCGCTGCAACTTGTACTCGTTGCGAATGGCTTCCAGGTTCGCCGAGGCGGCTTCGCGCCGATTGAAATTCGTCTGCATGTTCTGGTAGTAGAAATCGAGCGCCTGAAACGTCGATGCGAGCTCGTGGCCGACTTCCATCTCCTGGGCTTCCAGTTCTGTCTGGGCCTTCAGCAGCCGCAGTTCGGAGTTGCGTACCTGGGCGAGGGCATTCCTCAGCCCCAGGGGCATCGAGAACTGAAATCCCACGTTCCAGCCGGTGGTGTTCCCCTGCAGCAGGTTTCTCGTGTAGTTCTGCAAATCGTCGCCCGGCGCTGTGCCTGGCAGGTTGTCGCCAAACAGCAAGCGGCCGAATCCGTTGAGCTGGTAAGACGACACGAAATTGAGCTGGGGCCTCGCCAGGTTCTTCGCGGCCCGCAACTGCAGCTCGAGGCTCTTGATGTTCCATTTCTGCTTTCGCAGCTCTTCGCGTCGCGTGCAGGCGGTCGCCAGGCAGATGTCCCAGTCGGGAACCGCATGCGACAGCGTCGGTTCGTCCGACGGGCGGATAATCCTGCCGTCGTTGGCCGGCAGCCCGCACAGCCGCCTGAGCTGCAGCTCGATTCCGTAAATGCCCTGTTCGCCACCCCGGCCGGCCGGCCCCCCGAGCGCCGCTTCCGAGCGGGCCCGCGCTTCAAAATACGACTCGCGGGCCTGGGCTTCTTCGGCGCCGCCGCCTCCCGGCAAGCCGGTCGCGGCTTTGGCGTTCACTGCCTGCCAGAGTTTGAGCGACGCGTTTCGGGCTTCGATCAGACTGTGGTAGTTCTGATACGACAGGTACAGCTCCCAGTACAGCGCTTCCACGTCGTGCACCATGTTGCGGACCTGCGTCTCGAAGTCGATCAGCGTCATGTCGGTGTTGATCCGCGCGATGATCACGCCCTGATTGAGTCCCGACACGCCCTGGATGTTGCTGGTGAGCGGCCCCGAGATCCGACCGAAATCGGTCCCTGCTCCTGCCAGAAGCTGCTGTGTATACGAGAACTGGATGTTGCCGGTGAAGACCGACGGAAAGAGCTGGAACGGTTGATTGCTGTTGTTGTAGTTCCAGGTTTGCGAGAGGCCGAATTGCGCGCCGTACGTCATCTGTTTGGTCAGCGATGCCACGGCCTGAGCCGAATCCTGGAACAGGATGCCGCCCGGCGGTATGCCCCCCGACAGGACCGGATTGTTCTGTGTGTTCGCCTGGTGTCCGAACGTCAAGTTGGTTTGCAGGATCGGATCGAACGCCGACAGGGCCGATTCGACCCCGCGGCTTCCGAACAGGTAGCCCGTGTCGCGGATTGCCGCATCGTAGACCGAGGTCGCGGCGTCGGGGCTCAACAGCAGTTGATTGCCGGGTGACAGGAAGTCGTTTCGCGTACGTGCGATCTTGTTGTTGATGAGCGCCAGATGAATCGCCTCGGCCAGCGACAGTTCCCAGACCTCGTCACGCGTGCGGTCGGCGATCGTCCGCGGCCTGGTCACAAACGGTGAGCTGCGGTCGCAGGTTTCCAGCTCCGGCACGTCCCCGATCGAGAATTTGGAGCTGACCAGCTCTTCCGGCTCGGGTTTTCCAACGTAGGCGAGGTTCTTGTTCGTAGAGAATGAACAGCCGCACGGCGCCGCGCAGACCAGCGCAAGGCACATCAGCAGTCTGATCGTGACTGCCAGCAGTCGATTCGAGGCAATCGAGCCGCGCAAAATTCACCGTGCAATAACGCAGATTCCCCCCTGCGTGGGCACGTCTCCCCTCATTATCGGCAAAGTTTTCCCAGTTTCTTCAATCCGATGCTTTGCGACCCATTGCTGCCAGACCCCCCATTTTTCGCAGTCTCTGCTGACGCGCAGCCCTGGCGAGCGGCGGTTGGGGCACCAACCTCTTTAGGTTGGTCCGCCGCCGGTAAGTCCGCCGGTGAAGACGTAGGTCCGCCGGTGAAATCGCCCCGTCTCGATGGCTGACTGCACGGATGCATGCCGCCGCACCAATCGTTAGGATGGTCCCGTCTTCACTCTCGAACCCCCAGGACGCGAACCATGACGAAACCGACTGACAATCGTTCGACCGACGCATTGGGTACCCAATCGCGCAGGAACTTTCTGGCGGCGGCCGGAACGGCGGCATTCAGCTTTTCGATTGTCCCGAGGCACGTACTGGGCGGTACGGGGTTTGTCGCGCCCAGCGAACGGGTCAACGTGGCCGGGGCCGGGGCCGGGGGGATGGGGGGCGGAGACATCGCCACGCATGCCAAGAACGGGGCCAATATTGTAGCCCTGTGCGACGTCGACGACGAGCGGGCCGCCGGCTCTTTCAAGAATTTTCCCAACGCGCGCCGGTACAAAGATTTCCGCGAGATGATGGACAAAGAGGCCAAGAATATCGACGCCGTGACGGTCGGCACTCCGGATCACACGCACGCCGTGGCCTCGATGGCGGCGATTCGCGCCGGCAAGCACGTCTATTGCCAGAAGCCTCTCACCCACACGCTGCACGAATGCCGCGTGCTGACCGAAGCCGCCCGCGCCGCCGGCGTCGCGACGCAAATGGGAAACCAGGGACATGCCTCCGAAGGTTCGCGGTTGACCAACGAGTGGCTACAGGCGGGAATCATCGGCGACGTGCGGGAAGTTCACGTCTGGTCCGATCGGGCTGGCAAGCTCTGGAAGCAGGGAATCGGCCGCCCGACCGGGACTCCGCCTGTTCCTGCAACCCTCGACTGGAACTTATGGCTTGGCCCGATTCACGAGCGGCCCTATCACCCGGCGTATGCTCCGCACAACTGGCGCGGCTGGTGGGATTTCGGGACAGGCGCGCTGGGAGACATGGGGTGCCATATTATCGATCACCCCGTCTGGGCCCTGGGTCTAGGTAATCCGACTTTCGTCGAGGCGCAAGCGACGCACGATGGGTCGCTGCTGACCGACAACAAGTGGAATTTTGAATCGTTCCCCGTGGCTTCGATCATCACGTACGAATTCCCGGCGCGGGGCAAACTGCCGCCAGTTCGCATGACCTGGTACGAAGGGGGATTGAAGCCCACTTCGCCCGCAGAAATGCCCGCCGGCCGTCGACTGCACGACAACGGAGTGCTGTACGTCGGAACGAAGGGGAAGATGCACCACGGATCGCACGGCGGCATGCCCGAGTTATTCCCGGCATCTCTCATGGAAGAGGCGAAGAAAGTTCCCAAGACGATGACTCGCTCGCCCGGCCATTACGAAGAATGGCTGCTGGCCTGCAAGGGGGGGCCGAAGCCGGTCTCGAATTTCGATTACTCGGGCCCGCTTACCGAGATCGTGCTGCTGGGCGTTCTGGCCCTGCGCGCTCCGGGGACACGGGTGGAATGGGACAGCGCCAAAATGCAGGTCAAGAACGCCCCCGAGTTGAATCAGTACGTGCACACGGAATATCGCAAGGGTTGGATGCTGTAACGATGTGTGAGGTGTGACAACACCAACCCGAAGCGCCGGCGAGGGAATGCGTACTACGTCCTCGCCTGTGGTTCAGGTTTGAATGCGAGTGCCGTAGCGGAATTCGTGAGACGTCCGTGCTCTGCCATTGGAAGGGGCGGAATTCTCACGAAATTCCGCTGCTCATTTGCAGAGCCCGAAATCTGGCGAGTTTGGCTACGGTCGCGAGATGACCTTAATGATCGCCGAGTTGTCGAGGTCGCCCAGTCCGGCGGCTTCGGCCTGTTCCAGCAGGGCCCGGTGCGTTTCTGTCAGGGGCAGGCTCACGCCGGCCTCGGCCGCGGCACACTGCATCAGGCGTACGTCTTTCAGGTGCTGCGACAGCCGCGCCTGAGCGCTGAAATCCTCGTCGATCATCTTGCGTCCCTTCACATCCATCGCCCGCGAGTACGCCGCGCTGCCTTTCAGAACCTCCAACGCCGCCGCCGGTTCAACGCCGATTGCCCTGGCAAAGACCAGCCCCTCGGCGAGCGCCGCGCGGTTCAGCCCCAGCACGAGATTGCTCACAAGCTTCATCCTGGATGCACTGCCGCAGGCACCGGTATGAAACACGTTTTTTCCGAGTACCGGCCAGAGATCGGCGCATGCCTCGAACGCCGTCCGCTCTCCTCCGACCATGACGGTGGCCTCGCCCCGGCGGGTCTGGTCGCTGGAGCCCGAAATGGGCGCATCGAGGTACGCCACGCTGCGCGCGGCGAGCCGCGACCCCAGGGCCACGCTCTGCGCCGGCTCACCGGTGGTGGTGTCGACGAGAATCTGACCGTTGTGGAGCCCTGCCTGCATTGCATCAATGACCTGTGCCACAACGTCGCTGGAGTACAGGCTGATAACGACACGGTCACACTCCGCGATCGGGTTGTCGCACCAGCGGGCGCCCCTGTGCACCAGCGGCTGCGCCTTCTCGCGGGTGCGATTCCAGACGACTGCGCCAAATCCCAGGTCCAGCAGCCGCTCGGTCATGGCTGTACCCATCAGCCCCAGGCCGATGACTCCGATCTGCTTGCCATCGTTCGCCATGAAGGGACTTCCTGATTCTCGGGATTGACTGGCTGGAAAAACGCCGATCTCGCGGGAACGGCGGGTCTCCGCAAGGATAGACCTTCCCGGTTCAAACCGCATCTGTCAAACTGACGACTGAGTACTCAGGACTCCTGAATTCGCCGACCTGCCGAGCAACAAATGCCACCTGCTCCTTCTTCCGCTGCCGGAATCATTTGGGACTTGAACGACCTTTATGCCGGCGTTGATGATCCGCGGATCAATGCCGACCTGGAATTTTGCACGAAGCTCTGTACTCAGTTCGCCGAGAAGTACCGTACGCTGTTCGCACCCGCGTCGCTGACGGCGGCCGGCCTCAAGCAGGCGCTCGAGGAATACGAACAAATCGCCGAGGTGATGAGCAGACTGGGGTCGTACGCGGGCCTGCTGACGGCGGCTGACACGTCGAGCGATCCGTTTCGGCGTCTGGAAGACCGGATTCAGCAGCAACTGGTCGAGCGCGAGAACCAGCTCACGTTTTTTGAGCTGGAGTGGCTGGCGCTCGATGACGCGATCGCTGGAAAACTGATCGAAGATCCCGCGCTGGCCAGCTACCGGCATCACCTTTCCGCGGGGCGGCGTTACAAGCCGCACACCCGGAGCGAACCCGAAGAGCTGCTGCTCAACCAGAAGGGGCTGACGTCGCGGGCGGCCTGGACGACTCTGTTCGACGAATTCGTCGCCTCGCTCGAATACTCGTTCGAATACGACGGCCAGAAGCGAACGCTCACGCAGCCCGAAATTCTGGCCCTCAATTACGATGGCGACCGCAATCTGCGGAAGGCCGCGCAAGCCTGCTTTTTTGCCGAGCTGTCGCGGCACGAGCTGGTGCTCACGAATATCTTCAACGTCATCGCCCAGGATCACGCCATCAATGATCAGATCCGCCGCTACGATTCGCCGATGGCCAGTCGGCACCTGGCGAACGAAGTCGCCCCCGAGGTCGTGGCGCGGATGCAGGAGGCCGTCGAAGCGAATTACTCGATCGCTCACGAATACTACCGGCTCAAGGCGCGGTTGCTGAAACTCCCGAAAATGGCGACGTACGATCAGTATGCTCCGGTCGCGACAAGCATGCCGCCATGCGAATACTCGGCCGGTCGCGACACGGTGCTGGCGGCGTTCGGCCGCTTCCATCCCACGATGCGCGACGTCGCCGCGCAGTTCTTCGAAAAACGCTGGATCGACGCCGAAGTTCGCGCAGGCAAGCGCGGTGGGGCTTTCAGCGCCAGCACCGTACCCGCCGTCCATCCCTACATCTTGCTCAACTGGACCGACAAACTCCGCGACGTGTCGACCATGGCGCACGAGCTGGGGCACGGCATTCACCAGTACCTGTCGCGCAAGCAGACCTATCTCAACTTCCACCACCCGCTGACGATCGCCGAAACGGCGAGCGTGTTCGGCGAATTCCTGACGTTCGATTACGTCATGGAGACGACCACGGATCCCGGCGTGCAGCTGGGGCTCTTATGCAGCAAGATCGAAGACGCATTCGCGACGGTCTTCCGCCAGAACGTGCTCACTCGCTTCGAGCAGACGACTCACGCGGCACGCCGCAAAGAAAAACTGGCGTCCGGCGAAATCTGCGAGCACTGGTGGCAGGCGAACCAGTCACTGTACGGCGAAGCGGTCGACATGTTCGAACCATACCGCTGGGGCTGGTCGTACATTCCGCACTTTATCCATACGCCGTTCTACTGCTATGCGTATGTGTTCGGCGAACTGCTCGTGCTGTCGCTGTACCGGATGTACCAGGAAGAGGGGCAAGCCTTCGTTCCGCGGTACCTGGCGCTGCTCGAATCGGGCTCGAATGCCTCGCCCGAGACGTTGCTTGCGCGCGTCGGGGCGAACATCGCCGAGCCGGCGTTCTGGCAGAAGGGACTCGACGTTCTCCGCGACATGGTGCAAAAGGCCGTGGTTCTGGCTGAAACATCGCGCCGCTGAGGTGAGCCGGGGACGTAAGTCCCCGGGTGCGTTGCCAACTCAGTGCGATCGACGCTCAGCGAAAGCTGGACGGGTATCTCTCACACGGGAGCACGCGGCGGACTAACGTCCGCGGCTCGCTGAGGGCTGTAATGAGCGGGCCAGAGCGGCGACGGACCAGCCAGTGGCGGCGATCGAAATGAACTGGCTCTTACCGTGCGGGTCGCCGTTGTCGAAAAATACCTGGACCGGCTTGGCCCGCGTTTCCACGAGCCAAGATCCATCGTCCTTTTGCGCTTTGACGAGATATGCGACTGCCCGGTTGACGGACGGGTGTCCGGTGGCCAGGCCCGTGTCGAGCAGCACGTACAGGGTCGTGCCGGTCGCGTACGGGTCGCTGGGCATTTCTGAAGTCTGTCCCCAGCCGCCGTCATCGCGCTGCGCACTGATCACAGCCTGCCGTGCCGCAGCGAGATCTTCGTCGTTGGTGCCCAGAAGGCGGCACCCCCACAAACGGGCCATTCGGTCTTCCTGTGATTCGATTTTGGCCGTCGCCAGCCAGTTTCTGGCTTTGTCGATCGCGGTCGTGGCGGGCAGCACCCGGTCGTTTCGGGCATACACCTTCAATCCCGCCGCGGCCACGACTGTGCACACGACGAGCGATTCCTCGGCCGGAGGGCGAATGGCGTGCAGTCCCCAATGGCCGTCGTCTTCCTGCGTTTTGAGCAGAAAGGCCGTCATGGCGTCGGTCAACTCGTCGGGTATCGTCGCGCCGAGTTTCAGCGTCCACGCCGCGTATCCCACCGTCAGCCCTTTGCCGCCAATCTTTTCGCCGGCGTTCAGATCATCGAGCTTTGAGCGAAACGAGCCGCAGGTGAACTCGACGATCTCGGCCGGCAGTTTTTCATCGGTCGTGATGCCAGCCTTTCTCGCTTCCCCCAGCCCCAGCAGTGGCAGCGTCTGATGATGGCAGGCGAAGCACTGGCGATGGGTGGGGTAGCTGCGGGCCGCCTTTTCCAGAACCGGCACCCCGCGCTCGACGGCCTTGGTGATCTCGTCTCGCGATTTGGCATCGAGAACGTCGGCGGCGCGCAGAATGGCGGAGCCACATCCGGTGCATGCCATCACCAGGGCGAGCAGGCGAGTCGGGTTCATGACCGAGTCCTCAATTACGCGAGCAATGGTCGACAGATGGAATTCATCAGGTCTGCATTATGTCGATTGTGAAGCCGCGCTGCGAGTCTCGCGGAGTACGGTGGAATTGCGACCCCTGCTGGTTCACCCGGCAGGGGTCTCATTCAGTTTGTGTGACCATGCGCTTCTCAACAATTCAGGCGGATCCGTCCAGTAGATACACCGTCAGCGAGCGGGGGCCGTGGGCGCCGATCACCAGCGACTGCTCGATGTCGGCGGTCTTCGACGGGCCCGAAAGAAACAGCCCGTAGCCCGGTCCGTCGAAGCGCAGCCGCGCGTACGCCTCGTGCATGTTGTTGACGATCTGATTGCGGGGAACGACCAAAACGAGGTGTTGGGCGATGAACAGAATCACCCGGTGCTTGAGGTTCGCGTCGGTGACCCAGACTGCGCCGTTCTCAGCAACGGCAAATTCACCCCTGGCGATCGCGACGTCGGCGTCATCCAGCGCGTGCGGATCGGCCACCTGCGCCATGTCGAATGTCGACGGAGCCGCTTCAGGCAATGCCGAGTACACCTTCTTCGCCGCGGCCACCGGCTCAAGCGATTGCAGCGCCACACGCAACTCCTCGATGCCGGCCACGTCGACGCACGTCCCGCCGACGCTGCGCAGCGTCTCGGCGAAATGCGCCGCGCGGTCGGGGAACGTGATCCACGCGCCGGTCAGATCGGGAAGCGCGGCGGCGGGCACGTGCCGATTTCGGACGGCCGACAGGATTTCACTGCGACTGGCGCTGGCGTCGCTCATAAATCTCACGGAAACTGTGTTTGGGTATCTGCGGCAATTCGCGCTGGCGGCCCCAGTCGTTGAGCCGGTTGTAGAGCAGCCAGCGAGGAACAAGGGGCAGCACGCGGCGAGCGATGCGCCCCGCCAGCGCGTACAGCCACGGCCGTTTCAGGACGAACGCCAGCAGCTTCATCGGGATCGTCTTCGACCAGGGCAACAGGCCCCGTCGGCCGATCTCCCCGCGCCACGTGAGAAGCTGATAGTGCAGGTCGATTTTCACGGGGCAGACGTCGGTACATGAGCCGCACAGGCTGCACGCGTGCGGGAGGCCCGCATATTTTTTGGCATCGCGAGCCGGGCCCAGAATCGAGCCGATCGGGCCGGGAACAGTCGCATCGTAGCTGTGCCCCCCCGAGCGGCGGTAAACCGGACAGGTGTTCATACAGGCGCCGCAACGGATGCAGTTCAACGAACGGCGGAATTCTTCACTCTCGAGGATCTTGCTGCGGCCGTTGTCCACCAGCACGATGTGCAGCTCGCCCCCCGCTGCAGGCCCGTGAAAATGCGACGAATAGGTCGTGATCGGCTGGCCGGTCGCTGACCGCGCGAGCAGCCGCAGAAACACCCCCAGATCGGCGGCCCGCGGAATCAATTTTTCGATCCCCATGCAGGCGATGTGCAGTTTTGGCAGCGAGACCCCGAGGTCGGCGTTCCCTTCGTTGGTGCAGACGACGAAGCCCCCCGTCTCGGCGACGGCGAAATTCACTCCCGTGATCCCGGCATCGGACGCCAGGAATTTCTCGCGCAGGTGCTGCCGGGCGGCTTCCGTCAGATACTTCGGGTCCGACGCGCCCGCTTCGGTCTTCAGAAACCGGTGAAAGATTTCGCCGACATCTTCTTTCTTTTTGTGGATCGCGGGCAAAACGATGTGGCTGGGGGGCTCGCCGGCCAGTTGCACGATGCGCTCGCCCAAGTCGGTATCGACGACTTCAATCTCGTGCCTTTCCAGAAACGGATTGAGGTGACATTCCTCAGTGAGCATCGACTTGCTTTTGACGACCTTTTTGACGTCATGCGACTCGAGGATCGAGAGCACGATGGCGTTGTGCTCGGCGGCGTCGCGCGCCCAGTGAACTCTGGCCCCCAGGGCGATCGCGCGTTCTTCGAATTGTTCGAGAAAGTCTCCCAGGCGCGACAGTGTGTGGGCCTTGATCCCGGCGGCCGTTTCGCGAAGCGCCTCCCACTCGGGCAGCGACTGGGCCATGCGATCGCGCTTGACGCGCACGAACCACAGCGCCTGGTCGTGCCAGTGGGCGCGATCGGAATCGGCGACGAAACGGGCCGCGCGGACGGCATGGGGTGTGGGCATTACACTTCCCGCCCCGCAAGGATTTCGGCCACGTGCATCACTCGCATGGTTTTTTTGTCGCGGCGGAGGAGTCCATCGAGGTGCATCAGGCACGACATATCGAGCGCCGTGAGGACCTGCGTTCCGGCCCGCTCGTGGTCGAAGATGCGGTCGCGGCCCATCATGCACGACACGGCCTCTTCCGCGACGGCGAACGTCCCGCCGAAGCCGCAGCACTCGTCGGAGCGCGTGAGCTCAGAGAACTCGATCCCTTCCAGCGAACCGAGCAGCTTTTGGGCCTTGTTGAACGATTCGGCCACGAGCTCGCTCGACTTCGCCAGGCGCAGCTCGCGCAGCCCGTGGCAACTCTGGTGCAGTCCGACGCGATGCGGAAATTTTCCATCGATCCGCTCGACGTGCAGCACGTCGGTCAGGAACTCGCACAGCTCGAAAACGCGGTGGCTGAACTCCTCGAAATCATGGTCGCCGGGGAAAAACTGCTCGTAGTGGTGCCGCACCATCGCGGTGCAGCTCCCCGAGGGACAAACGACGTATTCGTACTTCTGAAAGATGTTGAAGAAGTTCCGGGCGAGGGGGCGGGCGTCTTCGAGGCACCCCGTGTTCGCCAGAGGCTGCCCACAGCAGGTCTGCGCAGCGGGAAAATCGACTTCGACCCCCTGCCGTTCGAGGACTTCGACCGTCGCCAGCCCGACCTGTGGATAAAACTGATCGATGTAGCACGGAATGAACAGACCGACTTGCATGCGCTCGATCATAATGGCGCGCCCGCGAGTGGTCTATTCGCGCGGCTGATTCAGCTTTTCAGCCGGGATCAGCAGGTCTTCGAGAATGCGGCCGCCGATGACGGTTTCGTCGATAATCCGCGGCACATCGGCCAACGTCACGCCGCCGTACCAGATTGCCTGAGGATAGATGACAACGGTCGGCCCGAGCTCGCACTGGTCGAGGCAGCCCGACTTGTTGGCGCGCACGAGAGGACCAAGGTTGCGCTTCTTGAGCTCGGCCTTGAAGGCGCTCCGCAGGGCCTCGCTGCCGTCAGGATCGCAGCAACCGCGGGCACTGCCCGGTTCGCGCCGGTTGCAGCAGACGAATATATGGTGGGTGAACCCTGGCATGGTTATGCCAGTTCCCGGATCGCCGCATGCTGGACGAGGTACTGCGGCCGGCCACTCGGGTCGACCAGGGTCGTCGTTTCGGAGTTGATTCCCAGGTTGCGGTACAGCGTGGCGAAGACTTCCTGAAAATGGACGGGGCGGTCTTTGGCGAACTCACCCAGCCGGTTCGTCGAACCAATCACCTGACCTGTACGCATACCACCCCCGGCGAGCAGCGCGCAACTGACGCTCGGCCAGTGGTCGCGGCCAGCGTCTTTGTTGATCCGCGGCGTGCGCCCGAATTCGCCCCACACGACGACCGTCACGTCGTTAAGCAGTCCCCGCATGTCGAGGTCTTCGATCAGCGCGCTGAGTGCCTGATCGAGCTTGCCGCCGTGATCGCGTACGAGCTGGAAGTTCTTCCCGTGGCTGTCCCAGCGGCCGAAGCTTAAGGTGACGGCGCGCACGCCCGCTTCAACCAACCGTCGGGCCAGCAACAGCTGATCGTTACAGGTCGGCGCGCCGTCGTATTGGTAATTGTAGGGTTTGCCGTCGCCGTAGCGGGCGACGACCTGGGGGTCTTCCTTCGACAGGTCGAGAGCCTCCAGGAGTCGGCTGGACGTCAGCACATCGAGCGCGCGCTGCTCGAAAACGTCCATCCCCTGCATCATGCCGCTGCAATCGACCTCGCGGCGGAACCGGTCGACCTGCCCCAGCAGGTCGCGCCGGTCGCGCAGGCGATCTGCGGACACGTCGTTGAGTTTCATATCGGCCATTCCGGGGCCGTCGGGTTTGAAGGGTGCGCATCCGGCGCCCAGAAAACCAGGCTTTCCCGAATCAGACCAGCGGATTTCCTTCGTCTTGGCCGCCAGGCCGACGAACGGCGGAACCGCCGGGTCGGTGGGTCCCTGCATTTTGGTGACGACGGCCCCCAGGCTGGGTCGGCCGCCGATCGATTGCAATTCGGTCGGAAGCCAGCCCGTCATGCACTGGAACGCGTCGTGGCGATCGGTCGCGCCAACTATCGAGCGGATGAACGCCGCCTTATCAGCCAGTCGGGCCAGCCGCGGAAAGACTTCGCAAATCTGAATACCGGGAACATTCGTCTCGATGGGACTGAACTCGCCCCGGATTTCGCGCGGGGCCTCGGTTTTGATGTCCCACATGTCCTGGTGCGGCGGGCCGCCCCCCAGGAAAATGTTGATCACCGATTTGTGGCGCGACGCCGTCGGGCGACCAGAATTCGCTTGCGCCGCTTCGGCACGGAAGACGTCGGCCAGACTGAGTGCCCCTGCGCCGATTCCCAAAGCGCCGATCTGCAGAAATGACCGGCGTGACAGGCCGTCGCAATCGCGGTTTTCGCGTTGACCGAAAATCGTCAGCACAGAAAACTCAATCCGGGACACTCATCCCCAGTGGAGAATCTCTCTGGCAGAAACGCTGTTTTATGGCGACGACTTTGGCAGTCACCTGGCCCAAGGCGACAAAACAGCCCAGTAATTTATACGAACTCGGCTGAACACGGTCAACAACACGAACCCTATTTTACTGCTCGTTCCCGCACAGCTCATGTCATGACTGACCGGAGCGGCGAGCCGCAGAGGCGATCGTGTCAGAACGATTCGCTCTCTGGGCCGTGATAAACCGACCGGATTTCCCGAAGGTGTGCGAATTCGTACCGCAGGCCGAAGGGCTTGAAGGCCTGGGGAAATCGGAAACGGCATTCGATGTGCCTGCCCAGCAGTTGCTTCAAACTGCTCGACAGGGGCAACTCGGCCGGCGGCAGCAGGGTCAGCCGCTGCGTCCTGGGCACTTTCAGCGACTGTTCGACGAGCAGCACGAACAGCACGAAATACGTCCCCAACCAGCCAAATCGCGTGAGAAAGTCGGGAGACTTCTCGATGGCCGGCCAGAGCCGGCGCTCGATTCGATCGGACGCCCGATCGATCAGCGGAACAAGCAGATTGACAATCGGAACGACCAGGAGTTTGTCGAAATAGGCTGGCTCGCGCGTCAGCCGCAACACCACATACGTAAAGAAAACCCCGGTCCCATACGCCAGGCCGAATAAGAATTTCCCCAGACTGGATCGCGGCGACGTCGCCGGATCGGTCACGAGAAACGTCAGCCCCAAGAACACCTGAATCGCCACGGGCGCACCCGAGAGCGGCTCCCCCAGAAGAAGCTGCGCGGCCTTGTGCCAGAAGCACAGCGCGACGACGGTCCCCAGCGAAACGGGCGTCGTGAGAAACAGCGCCTGGGTTACGAGGCCGAGCAGAAAGATCACTTCATAGAAATATCGCAGAGATACCCGACGATCACCTGGGCCAGAATGAGCGGTGCATAGGTGGACACGTCGGGCCAATAGAGCGACAGATAGACGTAGATCGTCGCCTGCAGCCCGGCTTGCACATAATGCGTCGCGCGAAAAAACGGCTCAATCTGAAAGCGCTTGCGAGGATTGACTGCTTTGGCAAACAGCACCACCTGCCAAAGTCCAAACAACCCCAAAGCCCCGAAGATCGACCAAGAGGGCACTTCACGCCCCTGATCGGCGCTGATCAGCCCAAGTGCCGCCAGAGCGGCATCGAACAGCAGCAGTATTCCAGCCGCTTTCATCCACACCTCCGAAGTCGTGTGGCTTCATGGAACCGCGAAGTTTTAAGATACAGTCGTACAACGAAGGGAGCAACGCAATGAATCGGTTGGGCGCTTTGCCCTATTGGTATCCGATATTTCCGTCGAATTCCGTTACGAGCGGACGTCGCCACGTCTTGAGCGGCTTACCGACGAAGGCCTTGTCGTTCAGTTCGATTCCCAGGCCGGGGGTGTCGGGGACTTCGAGATAGCCGTCCCGCAGCGTAAACGGCTTGAGGATCAAATTCCTGACCGGGCCTTCGCTGTCGACTTGGTATTCCAAAATCAGGAAGTTTGGCGTGCTGAGTGCAAAGTGCGCCGCGACAGCAGTCGAGATCGGGCCCAGCGGGTTGTGCGGCGCGACGGTCAGGTAATGGGCCTCTGCCATCGCGGCGATTTTCTTGGCTTCCAGCAGGCCGCCGCAGATCAGAAGATCCGGCTGCAGAATGTCTGCAGCGCGCGCGGCGATCACATCGCGAAACTCGTATTTCGTGTACAGCATCTCCCCGGTCGCGATTGGAATGCCGATCTTCTCGCGCAGGTGCCCCATCGCTTCAATATTTTCCGGACGGAGCGGCTCTTCGAAGAACAGCGGGCGGAAAGGCCTGACCGCCTCGGCCACTTCCAGCGCGCGGACAGGCTCGAAAATCTGGGCGTGCGGATCGAGGGCGATGTCGACATCGTCGCCGACGGCGCGGCGGACGGCCTCCAATCGCGCCGCCGACTCACGCAGCACGCGTCCCCAGGGGAGCTTGGCGCTGTTGGGGGGCAACGGCTGCATCTTGACGGCGGTGAAGCCCTGCCGCGTGACGGCTTCGCGCGCCGATTCCGCGGCAGCTTGAGGAGTTTCTCCGCCGATGCCGCGGTACGCGCGAATTCGATCGCGGCAGCGGCCGCCGATGAGCTGATAAACCGGGACACCCGCTGCCTTTCCCTTGAGGTCCCACAGGGCCACCTCGATCCCGCTGATGGCAGCGTTCAGGATCGAGCCGCCTGGAAATCGCGACCCGTTGTACATGATCCGCCACAGGTGCTCGATCCGCGTGGGGTCCTCGCCGATCAGCCACTCTTTGAGGTAATGGACGGTCTGTTCGACGGCCACATCCGGCCCGACGCGATACGCCTCGCCGGTTCCGTGCAAGTGCTCGTCAGTCAGCACGCGGACGAAAATGTGATTGCCGTCGCCGAGATTTACGCCGAAAGTCTGGATGTCGATGATTTTCATGAGGTTGTTGACCCTGCTGTGAGAACGCCGGTCGCTGGAGTAGGATGGCCTTCTCAGGCCGTCCGTACCTGGCCGTCGTCCAGGACGGCCTGAAAAGGCCATCCTACGGAAGTCATGAGGAGAATGAAATTGTCCAAGCTTCTGCGAAGAATCGGCGCCAGAACCTGCCTGCTGCTGGTCGCGATCGGAATATTGAATGCCAGGCCTGGTTACGCGGATGACGAGCCGCGCCCATTGCCCGGCACACAGCCGCTCACGCAGAGCGGAGACCTGTCGGCCCTGATGCGGAGCGGATTTGAAAAGTTTCTGCTGCGCGAGCTGGACGCGTCGGTCGCGCTGCGGGAGCGGCACTGGATTCGCGATTTTTCGAGCCGCGAGGCTTATGAGAAATCCGTTCACCCGAATCGCGAGCGGTTCCGGAAATTGATCGGGGCGGTCGATCCTCGGGTGCCGGTCGGCGACCTCGAATTGGTTTCGAGCGTGCATCAGCCGGCACTGCTTGCAGAAACTTCGACGTATTCGGTCTTCTCCGTACGGTGGCCGGTGCTTTTGGGCATTACCGGCGAAGGATTGCTGCTGCTGCCGAAATCGCCGCCGATCGCCCGCATTGTAGCCGTTCCCGACGCCGACCAGACTCCCGAGCAACTCACGGGGATTGCCGAGGGGATTCCGCCTGAGAAACAGTTTGCACGCCGATTAGCCGAGCAGGGGTGCCTGGTCGTCGTACCTGTCCTGATCAGTCGCGAAGACACGCTGTCGGGCAATCCCGCCGTGGCGATGACCAACCACCCGCACCGCGAATGGGTCTACCGGCAGGCGTTCGAATTCGGCCGACACATCATCGGCTACGAAGTGCAGAAGGTATTGGCGCTGGTCGACTGGTTCGCGAGTGAAAACGCCCGGCATCGCGCGCCGATCGGTGTCGCCGGGTACTGTGAAGGAGGCCTGCTGGCGTTCTCCAGCGCGGCTCTCGACACGCGGATCGATGCCGCACTCGTCAGCGGCTACTTTGACTCGCGACAGAAGGTCTACGACGAACCGATCTACCGCAATCTGCTGGGACTGCTTCGCGAATTCGGCGACGCCGAGCTGGCAAGCCTCGTGGCGCCGCGAGCCCTGATTGTCGAACACAGTCCCACGCCGGAAGTCGCCGGGCCGCCGACGGCCACGACTGGCCGCTCGGCCAGCGCTGCGCCGGGGCGGATTACGACGCCCGCCGACAGCTCGGTCGCGGCGGAAGTCACTCGCGCCGGGCAGATTTTCCCAAAAGAGGCGCCCGTCAAATCGGCGATCACGCTGATTGCCGGAGAGTCGAATCAACCAACAGGATTCGGGTCCGAGGCCGCTTTGCGGGCACTGATCAAGGGATTGGGAGTTGGAGACGCGTGGCGTCCCTCAGCAGCGCCCGCGGGCCGCAGTGCAAAGGTCGATCCGGCACCGCGCCAGGAACGGCAGTTGCGGGAACTCGTCGAGTACACGCAGCGGTTGCTGCGTCTTTCCCACAAAGTACGGGAGCAATTCTGGATCAAAGCCAAGCCGGACCTGGGCGCCGACAAATGGGCCGAGCAAACGGCTTCATACCGCGACTACCTGTGGGATGAAATCGTGGGCCGCTTCCCGCCGCCGACGCTTCCGGCCAACCCGCGAACCCGGCAGGTTGTCGATCGGCCGAAATGGACTGGTTACGAGGTCGTGCTTGATGTCTATCCCGACGTGATCTGCTGGGGGTACCTGCTCGTTCCGAAGGGAATGCGGAAGGGTGAACAACGCCCCGTCGTCGTCTGCCAGCACGGGCTCGAAGGCGTTCCCAACGACACGGTGACGGAAGACCCGAAAGCGCCCGGCTACGGTCCCTACAAGGGCTTTTCGGCGAGGCTGGCCGATCGCGGGTTCGTCGTCTATGCGCCGCACAACTTTTACCGGGGGGGCAACGAGTTTCGCCAGCTCCAGCGAAAGGCGCATCCGCTCAAGAAGACGCTCTTCGGACTCACCACGATCCAGCACCAGCAGCACTTGGATTGGCTCGCTTCGCTGAATTTCGTGGACGGCGAGCGGATCGGCTTTTACGGATTATCGTACGGCGGGAACACGGCGGTCCGCGTGCCGGCACTGCTGACGAAATACGCCTGCGTCATTTCATCGGGCGATTTCAACGAATGGATCTTCAAGAACACGACGACCGATTACTTTCAGAGCATGGTCTATCACAACGTGTACGAGGTTTGGGAGTGGGATTTGGGGCACACGTTCAATCACAGCGATCTGGCGGCGCTCATTGCGCCGCGACCGTTCATGGTCGAGCGCGGACATACCGACGGCGTGGGGATCGACGAATGGGTCGCCGGGGAATATGCCCGCGTCCGCCGGCTCTACGCGTTTCTCGGGATCCCCGAGCGGACCGAGATCGAATTCTTCAACGGCCCGCACACGATCAACGGCGTGGGGACGTTCGACTTTCTGCACCGGCACCTGAAGTGGCCGAAACCATCGGGTGACTGACTCCGCGGCGGCCGCGCTATGTGCGGTAATTCGGCTGGCCGCCCCAGCCCAGTTTGCGGTGCAGCGTCGCGTAGTAGCTGCTGCCGGGGAGCTTGGCCATCTGGAAACGCACCGGCGCGCGGCGGATGTCGATGCGGTCGCCGGGGGCCAGCGGCAGCTTGATCTGGCCGTCGATGACAAGTGTCGTTCCCGCCGGTGCGTTCGGGACGGAAAGCGTGTACGTGCACTCCGAACTGTCGATGAGCGGCCGGTTCGTCAGCGTGTGCGGGCAGATTGGCGTGATGACGAACGCCGGCAGGTCTTGTCGCAGGATTGGTCCCCCGGCCGAAAGGCTATGTGCCGTCGAGCCGACCGGCGTACTGAGGATCACGCCGTCGCCGCTGTAGGTGGTCACCGATTCGCCATTGATCGCCAGGTTCACGTCGATCATCCGCAGCGACGCGCCAGACGAGACGACAACTTCGTTGAGGCCCAGGTGCATTTCGGGCTTCCCTTCGCGCCGCGCGAGGACGCACTCGAACATCAGGTGCTCGACGACGCGGTACTCGCGGTTGTAAATCCTTGGGAAGTGCTCGCGGAATTCGCCGGGCGACACGTCGGCCAGAAAGCCGAGCCGGCCGAGATTGACGCCCAGGATCGGCAACTGATTGGTCCCCATTTGTCGGCAGGCCCGCAGGATGGCGCCGTCTCCCCCCAGCACGATGACCAGATCGGCCTTCAGTCCCGCGAAATCGAGGCCGCCCCCCGTATCGATCGCTGCGATCTCCAGTTGCGGCTGGGATTTCAGGAACTGTTCGAATTCGTCCCAGGCGGTTTTGACGCGCCCGATCTTCTGGTCGGCGATGACGGCAATTCGCAGTGGATTCGGCATGTCGGTAACCTGCATTCCTGAGAACTCTATCTTATCATGCCGGATATCGTTCACCACACTGTCGACAAGGTGCCCCGGCCACTTCGGAGCGGCCGGGGCACTGCGCCCGCAATTCGCACCACGGCCCACCAATACCGGACGAGGAGACGCACCCCGTGCAACGCATCCCGCGCGACCAGGCCCGCAAATATGCCTTCGATGCCCGCGACGAACCGCTGCTGAAAGTCCGGCCCGGCGAGAGCTTCGAAATCGAAACCTTCGACGCCAGCACCGGCTTTTTCAAGACGGCCGACGACAAGGCCATTCCCGGCAAGCGTCCCGGATTCGACCGCGTTCCGGCGATGGCCAACCCGCTCGGAGGCCCGGTTTTTCTGGAAGGGGCCCAGCGTGGCGACGTGCTCGTCGTCTCAATCGAAGACATCATCGTCGAGAATTTCTCGTGGATTGCCGTCGGGCCGCGCCGCGGCCCTCTCGGCGAGTCGACTCGCTGGCCCGAAGTCTCGCAGGAATACACCACAAAGATCTTCAAGCACACTCCCGGTGCGAGCGGCACGACGCGCGACGGCACGCTGCACTTCAGCGATAAGATCACCTGGCCCATCACGCCCTTCATCGGCACGCTGGGGGTGGCCCCGGATCGCGAGGTGACGACCAGCCTCGACGGCCAGGGGGAATGGGGAGGCAACCTCGATATCCGCGACGTCACGGTGGGTAACCGGATTCTGTTGCCGATCCACCACCCAGGCGCCCTGTTCTTTCTGGGGGACGTGCACGCCAGCCAGGGAGACACCGAATTCACCGGTACAGCCGCCGAGACGTGCGCGACGGTGCGGCTCAAACTCGAATTGATCAAGGGCAAGAAAATCCCCTGGATGCGGATCGAGAAGCCGCAGTCGATCGTATCGGTGTTCGCCTCGCGGCCACTGGAAGTCGCGGTGGAAACGGCGACGATCAACCTGATCGACTGGCTCGTGACAGACCACGGATTTTCGGCGACCGACGCCTACTGCCTGGTGAGCACGTGTCCCGATTTCCGGATCAACGTTTACCAGATGTGCAAAATCCGGCACCTCAGCTTCGTCGCTGGAGCCGAATTACCGAAACGGTACTTGCCGAAGTGAGATGACCCCGTTTAGCCGCGAGGCGCAGCTGAGTGCTGTCAGCGAAATCGTTGTCCATCCGCCAGCTCATGCCGCGAACATAAGTGAAACGAAGTTACGGATGGAACACGGATAAATCACGGATACGAAAATGGAATGACAGGAAATAACAAAATGCTAGATCTGCAACCGGTTACATCTGAGACGGTCACAAGTATGGCAGTCCAAATGTTGGGAATGCCGATGAGCCAGGCCAACGCGGGGGCGACGGCCGCGTTGCTGAACGGGCTGGCCGCGGACATGCAGGCGCTGCGAAAACTGCCGTTGGGCGACGAGGAGCCGGCGACGACGTACGCCGCAGTGGAGGGGCAGCCATGAGTGCCGCCGCTCCCACGTGTCTCGAAATCGCCGCCGACGTGAACAGCCGCAAGCGCTCGGCCCGCGAAGTCGCCGACGCGGCGCTAGCGCGGGCAGAGAAATTCCAGGACCAGTATCGGGCCTTCATCAAGATCACCCCCGAGATCGCCCGCCGCCATGCCGCGCGCGTCGATGAGCGGATTAAGAAAGGAGAAAAACTCCCGCTGGCCGGCGTTCCGTTCGCCGTTAAAGACCTGTTCGATCTGGAAGGCGTCGCGACGACCTACGGCGCGAAAGTATTTGCCGACCGTATCGCCAAATCCGACGCGACCGTGGTGAAGAAACTGGTCGACGCGGGGGGCGTGTGTCTCGGCAAGCTGAACCTGCATGAATGTGCATTCGGGTTCACTGGCGAGAACCCCACATTCGGCGACGCCCGCAATCCGTGGGACCCGGCGAGAATCGCCGGCGGTTCCAGCAGCGGTTCGGCCATTGCCGTGGCGCTGGGGATCTGTCCCCTGACGCTGGGCTCCGACACCGGCGGCTCGATTCGCCAGCCGAGCGCCCTGTGCGGCGTGACAGGGCTGAAGCCGACTTACGGCCGGGTGAGCCGCGCCGGCGGATTGCCGCTCTCTTGGACGATGGACCACGTGGGACCGATCACGCGGACGGCGGCCGATGCGGCCCTGGCGCTGAAAATTCTGGCAGGTCCGGACCCGGCCGACGAAACGGCCAGCCGGCGGCTGGTCCCCGATTATCCTGCGGAACTCTCCGCCCGCATTCGCGGCTTGCGGATCGGCGTCATGCACCGCTGGTTCTTCGAGGCGCTCGACGCCGACGTCGCCGCGGCGGTCTCGCAGGGGCTCGAAAAGCTGTTCTCGCTAGGCGCCCGGCAGGTGGAAGTCAACCTGCCGCTGCTGGAAGAAGCGCTGGGGGCGCACCGCGCGATCATCTTTCCGGAAGCCAGCGCGTTTCACCGCCCGTTTCTTGCCGAGCGCTCGGCCGATTATGCCGACGACATCCGGCCCCTGCTGCTGGCGGGACTGTTCATGCCCGCTGTCGACTATCTGGGCGCGCTCCGTGCGCGGCGGATCATCCGCCGGGAATGGGCCAAAGTGTTCGAGAATATCGATGTGCTGCTGACACCGACGACGCCCGTCACTGCGACGAAATTCGGCCAGCAAACGGCAGACCTGCCAGGCGGGGCCAAGCCGCTCGTGCGCGCCTATCTCGACCTGACGCTGCCGTTCAATCTGACCGGCTACCCGGCCATTTCGAATCCGTGCGGATTCTCGAAATCCGGACTGCCGATCGGCATGCAGCTCGTCGGCCGGCCCTTCAGCGAGAGCACCGTGTTGCGAGTGGCCCACCAGTATCAGCAGGAGACCGAGTGGCATGCGCGATTTCCTTAGACATTAGGTTTTCGTCATTCGTCATTTTAGAATAGTTGAATACCAATCGGCATTTGTTTCACCTTCCCCGGGAGAGTCCCATGCGAACCATATCTGCATTCACGCTGGTATTTTGTCTGGTTCTCGTGAGTCGCATATCGCGGGCGGACGATCCGGTTTCGGGGCCGAAGGTGGGAGAGGCGGCCGGGGCGTTCGAGATGGAACTCGCCATAGGGGACGACGCGGGCAAGAAGGTTGACACGATTAAGCCGCTCAAGGACAAGCCGGTGCTGGTAATTTTTATCAGCGAGATGAACCGGCCCGGGTTTGGCCTGCTGAAGATGCTGGATAAGTATGGCCGGCTTCGTCAGCCCGAGGGCTTGGAAGTGCTGATCGTGCGCGTTTCCGACGACGCGGCCGGGGCCGCCAAGCACGCCAAGATTCTGTACGACCTGTACGACGTGAAGTCGACGGCCGGAGTGGCGGTGGGCGGAAAAGCGGGGCCCAAAGATTACAACCTCAGCGAAGAAGCTCAGATGACTGTCCTGCTGGTCGACAAAGAGCACAAGGTTTTGATGAACATGGCCCGACGCGCTCCCGACCGGCAGGACTTCGACGAAGTCCGCAAGTCAATCGACAAGCTGCTAGGTCCGTCCCCGGTACCGTTTCCGTGAGCGTTGGAGTTCAGGCTTCAGCCTGCGCTCTTGCCGGATCGATCTCGCGATTGCATCGTCAGCCGGGCTGGCAGAACGCTCGGTGTGTGCAACCATGTGCACATGCTCCCGTTGCGCAGGTTAAAGCCTGAACTCCAACGGTCACGCGGCGCGCGACATTGGGACCACTGTGTTGGTCTCGCTGTTGCCGGCCGCCACGGCCTTGCGTTCGAACGCGATTCGTACGCAAACAGCGAAGTACCACAGCGCCGTGCCGATTCCCAAGAGGCCGATGCGGCCGGTGTAGTCGAGCAGCGTGTAGTGGGCGACGACGAGCGCGGCTGGAATGATCGCTGCCCGGACAGCCACGCGGTGCCGCCCGCGCTGCAGAAACCACAGTGGGACAAACAGCGACGCCGGCAGAAAGAGCACAAAATAGTGTCCGCGGGCCACTGGCGAGACGACCAGCGTGGCCACCGACGACAGACCCAGTGCGACTCCCCACAGCAGCGGATCGCCAGATCGGCCGGCACGGATCGCAACCAGCAGCAGCACCACGAGCGCCAGACACCTCCCGCCCAACAACAGATTTGAAGCCGGCGGCGCATCCATCGGCATCAATCCGTGATCTTTTCCCGTGAGCGCGTCGTACGGGCCGCCCGCGAATTCGTAGGCGATCCAATTTCCGAAACGATACGCGGCGTTCGCCAGGCTCTGGTTGCGCGGGGAGTCGACGTTTTCGGCGAAGTCGTCGCTGCGCACGTCGTTGACTTTGACCGCCACTTTCTCGTGCCAGACGGCCAGATAATGCAGGTTCTTGTTCCATCCCACAAGGCTGGCTGGAATGAGCAGGAAGAAGAGTATCGCCCCTGCAATGCAACCGGCAGACGACCAGAGCGCCCACCCTGCTTTTGTTGACTGGTGGTTCCAACATGCCAAAAAGATCACGAATTCCACGCAGGCGACCGGCAACAGAGGCGTCAGTTTGAGCGCCACAGGCAGTGCCAGGATCACGCCGCCAAGCAGCCTGCCGAGATGTGCACGGCTGGTGACAATAAGGCGAAATCCGAGCAGTAGCGGATACAGAAGCGCGACACCCATCTGCCCGCGCTGCAGACAATTGACCGCGGGCAGCACCGCCGTGATTGCCGCGCAGGCCACGATCCAACCTGGGATATGAGACGGACCCTCGGGTTCCACCCCCACGCCCTTGATACGCAAAGCATGGCACAGGATGCGCCGGCATTCGAAGTAGATGCCGAAGCACATCAGAGCCGAAATACCGAACCAGACCGCGGCCTGTGCGGGCGGTGCAAGCTGCGCCAGGGGGGCCATCATCAGCGCAAACAGGGGTGGATACAGGTATTTCCACCCACGGATGTTGGCGACCTCGTACGGCTCGCGTCCGTCGAAAAACGCGGCCCCCGCCTCGGTATACACCGTGACATCGGTCATGTGCAGGCCCGGACGCTGGGGATCGACCCGCGCACGGCGGCTGACGTCAACTGCGCACCAGACGGCCAGCGCGACGACCAGACCCAGGAACACGGCCCAGTGACGGCGGATGTGAGAGCGGTTGGACATCTACTCGCCCTGGTCAATCGACCAGTGGCCGGATTCGACGCGGCGGGCGCTGCGCAGCCGGGCGACGCGCGACAGCGCCATCAGCGGGAAATAGATGCAATACAGATGGTAGCGCAGGTAGAACACTCTCGGGAAACCGGTGCCGGTGAATTGCGGCTCGTCCCAGCCTCCGTCGTCGCGCTGCGTGTCGAGCAGGTAGCTGACGCCGGCATCGACAGAGGCCGATTCGACCTCGCCGGCGGCGCACAACCCGAGGATCGCCCACGCGGTTTGCGATGCGGTGGCTTCCCCCCTGCCGCGCAGCCGCGGATCGTCGTAGCTGGCCGCTGATTCACCCCATCCGCCCGATTCCTGCTGGTACATCTTGAGCCAGGCGACAGCCCGGCGGACGCGCGCGTCGGAAGCGGGCACGCCGATGGCCGCGAGGCCCACCAGCGTCTGCCACGTGCCGTAGATGTAATTGACTCCCCAGCGCCCGAACCAGCAATGGTCGGCTTCCTGGTTCTTCCAGAGAAAATCGAGCGCCCGCTGCGCGATCGGGTGCTCCTGAGTCATGCCCAGCGCTGAAAGCATCTCAAGCACCCGTGCCGTGAGATCGGCGGTGCTGGGGTCGATCATGGCGTTATGGTCGGCGAACGGTACGCGCGTGAAGATCTCACGGTCATTGTTGCGATCGAACGCCCCCCAGCCGCCGTCGCGGTTCTGCATTCCGGCGATCCATCGCACGCCGCGTGAAACGGCCGCCAGCACCGGTCGCAACGTCTCGATCTGGGCCAGGGCCTGGGCGACGTCGGCGCCGTGCTGCGCGAGGACGGTGGAGACTTCGATGCCCGGGTTGGTTCCGGGAACACCGTCGGTCATCAGGTACTCGGCCCGCCAGTTCGACAAATCGGTGGCCGAGAGCGTTCGGGCCAGAGCAATCAGCACCATCGCGGTGTCGTCGACATCCGGGTAGAAGCGGTTGTTGAATTCGAAAAACCAGCCGCCGGGCTGTTTGCAGGCGCTGCGGGTCGTCCAGTCGCCGGTCGTCTTGACTTCCTTCGACAAGAGCCATTTGACGGCGCCCTTGATCGCCGGTGCGTCGGCGGCCAGGCCCGAATCGCAGAGTGCGATCGTGGCGATGGCGGTGTCCCAGACCGGGGAGCGGCACGGCTCCAGGCGGATCGTTTCGTCTTCGCGGATCGACAGTTTCTCGAGCTCGTGCAGGGCCCCACGAACGAGCGGCGAATCATCTGCGTGTCCCAGACATTTCAGGGCGATCACGCTCCAGATGATCGGGGGAAAAATGGCTCCCAGACCGTCGCTGTCGGTGAACCGCTGCCCCATCCATTCGGCGGCGCGGCGGATCGCCAAGTTGCGGAACGGGAGCAGCCTCCATCGTTCGGCCAGCTTGATGGCCCGGTCGACCCCGCGGAACACCAGGCCCCAGTTGATCCAAGTCGCCTGCTTCAGCGCGTCGACGACCGACGCGCCCATCGTCGCCGGCAGTTCCTCGAGCGATCGCACGAACAGCTCGCGAATATTTTGCTCTTCCGGCAAGTCGTAGCGCGGCCGGTACGCCCACAGCAGCGACAAGGGGACGAGGATCGTCCGCGACCAGGCAGACATCTCGTGAATATTGAACGGGCACCACTCCGGAATCAGCATCATTTCCGGCGGGACCGCAGGACATTTGTCGTACGAGATCGCGCCCAGCAGAGCCATATAGTAGCGCGTGAAGCTGTTGACGCACTCGGCCCCTCCGGCAGCCAGGATCGCCGACCGGGCGCGCGCCAGTGGTTCAGTCAGGGGCGAATGACCGGTGAGCTTGAGGGCCCAGTAGGCTTTGACGGACGCGCTGATTTCGAGCGGCCCACCGGGATAAATGGCCCAGCCGCCACCGGCAAGCTGCTGTTTGAGAATGTAATTCGCGCAGCGGCGGGCGGTCTGTCCCCCGGCCTGCCCGAGATAGGCCAGCAGCAGGATGTATTCCGATTCGAGGATCGTGTCCCCTTCGAGCTCACCGACCCAGTAACCTTCCGGGTCCTGCTGGGACAGCAGATAGTCTCGCGTCCGCTCGATGCCCGCAAGCAGGCGCGGTGACAGGTTCAAGGGCTCGTCGGAAGAGAAAAGTCCCTCGCCGTTTCCGGCGGGTGCGGCTGCATCGTGCGGACCGTCAATTCGGAACCGGCGCCGACCCGGCACGTCCTGACTCATACGCGGCTCTCCGTAGCCTGGATCACCATAAGGCGTGGATGGTAAGCAGATGCCCAATTTGCTGCAACGCCAATGTCGTCTTGAGGAAAACGCGATGGTTGGATACGATCCGCCCCCCTTTTGCGGCGATTTTTCCGACTCGCATCCTGCGAATCAGATCTGATTCTCACAGTATTTCCTGCGCGGTGCCAGAGTGGAGTACCAGTTTCGACCGATTGGCAAGAAATGCGCCGCGACAGGCGAAGACCTGGCGCCGGGAAGCCTGTGCCATTCGGTGCTCGTCGAGCGGAACGGAGAGCTGGTGCGACTCGATTATTCGGAGCAGGGCTGGACCGGGCCACCTGAGGGGGCGCTGGGGGTGTGGAAGTGTGTCGTCCCCACGCCCGCGGAAGTCCGCCACGAACCGCTCGATACGAACGCGCTGATGCGCTGCTTCGAGCAGTTGACCGAAGAAGCCAGCCCTGCGCGCGAGGGGCTGCGGTATATCCTGGCCCTGCTGCTGGTCAAGAAGCGGCGGTTGCGCCTCGACGGTTCGCGGGCCGACGGCGACCTGGAATACCTGCAGCTAGCCGGCGCGCAGGGGGAAGGGGCGTATGAAGTCCGCGACCTGAATCCCAGTGATGAAGACGTTCAACAGTGGCAGCGCGAATTGAATGTGTATCTGGCGTCTGAGTGGAACCCGGGAAGCGAGGCTGCGTAATGCCTTTGAGCATCATCGATCGCTGCCGGATTGCTCTGGTCGCAGTTGCCCTGGCAACTGCGTTCCCGGGGTGTACGCAATGCCGCAATTTGCTCGGCTGGGGACCGCCGGTGCCTGCGCAATGCGCTTTGCCCGACGATGCGAACGCGCAGCAGATCGTTCTGTACCTGAACGACAACACGCACAAGCTGCGCGGCTGGCGGACGACCCGGGCCAAGATCTCCGCGCGGGGCAATATCCTCGTTCCGAAACTCGACGCCACAGTCGTCGTCGAGTCGCCGCGCAATTTTCGGCTGGTGGCCACTAATGTCACGGGGGGCCACGAAGTCGACCTGGGTTCGAACATCGAACAGTTCTGGTTCTGGGTACGGCGAAACGAAGACAAGCAGGTGGTTGTCGCTTCACACGATCTTGACCCTGAACGGATGCGGCGCTTCCCGTTTCCTTTCCAGCCCGACTGGATCATGGAAACGATGGGGGTCATCGCAATTGACCCTGAAGAGGATTTTGTGTTAAAGCCCGGTGCTGCCGGCTCACACGTCGCGACGCTGATCTCGAATCGCACGTCTCCGCAGGGGCACCCGGTTCGGAAAGTGACCGTGGTGGACCTGCGACAGGGCGTGATTCGCGAGCACGCACTCCTCGACGCACGGAATCAGCCCATCGCCAGGGCGGTTCTAAGCCAGCATGCTCGCGATAAGACGTCGGACGCGATGATCCCCACGAAAATCGAGTTGGACTGGCCACAAGCCCAACTGGCGCTAACGATGACGCTCTCAGAAGTTGAAGTGAATCCCGCGCATTACTCGCAGAACACGTGGAAGCTGCCGCCGTTTCCGGGTTACGAGATTTACGACCTCAACCGCTAGTCGATCAGCTCGCTGACTTTCTTTTCGATCGTCAGGTGCTCGGGCGTCTTCTCAGAGACGTAGCGCACGAGGTGCAGCTCAAATCTCTCGTATTCGCTCAAATTGACGTGCTGCCTGGCCAGTGCAATCACCCGATCGGCAATCGTCGCGACTCGCGGGTCGCTTTCCGTGGGAGCGAAATCGACTTCCATCACCACTCGCAGCAGCGCGGGTTTGTTCCGCGGCCGCCCCCCCTTCACATGCGGTTTCGATGCAGGAAACTCGGTCTTGATCGCCCGGGCCAGGGGCTGGAACGGCGCCAGCTCGACTTGTGCGTAGACCCAGATCCCTCCGGTGAGGAACAGGCCAAAGGCGATCATCCCCAGCACGACCCATTTGCCGGAAATCGTTCGGGGCTGCGGCTGAAGGTTTGGCTCAGGCATTCTCATCGGGTCCTAGCGCACGTCCCGCAGTTCGCGAATCCAGTCGTCGACGCCGCCGAGTTTCGCGGCGCCGATGTGGGAATATTGAATCAACCCGACGCGATCAACGACAAACACGGCTTCGATGGGCTGATTCGCCTCGGCATCGAACGCCCCATAGCGGCGGTGTTCCTGGTAATCGAGGATATCCGAGAGCAGGGGAAACGGGAATTGCAGCTCGTCTTCGGGTCTTTCTTCGCCGGACCGGCGCCGCTCCAGGTTGACGCCGTATCTGTTCTGCGCAGGGCGCGCCGCGCTGATCGCCAGCACCGCCGCGCCCGTCCGCTTCAGGTCTGAAAAGCGATCTCGCAGAGCGGCCACAAGGGGGTTACGGTCGGGCCCGTGCGTGCCGTCGAAGAAGACGATGAGTACCTTCTGGCGGCCGCGGTAGCGCTGGTCAAATCTCACGGGCCGCGAGTGCTCATCGGCCAGGATGAACGGCGGTGCCGGCTGGGGCTTCTCGTAGTCTGCATCGCGCAGAGGTTCGTAGCGCCGCGTGAGCTTGTACGCGGCAAGGCCGAAGATCGCAGCCGCAGCCAGCGGAAGTATGAAAAAAATGCGCCGCATATCATTCGTGCTGCGCGTGCAGGGGTTTTCGCGTATCGCGGTTGGCGGCGGCCTTGTTCAGCGCCTTGAGGTATGCCCGGGCGCTGGCCTCGATGATGTCGGTGCTGGCAGCCTTACCGTGAAACACGTGGTTGTTGTGCTCGATCTCGACGAGCACTTCGCCCTGAGCCTCTTTTCCGACCGTCAGGCTGCGCACCTGGTAATTCTGGAGGCGGGCGTGGATGTGCGTGATCCGCTCGAGCGCGTTGAACACCGCGTCGATCGGCCCGTCGCCGATGGCTGCGTCGCGGACGGGAGGTTGCCCGTCTTCGACGAGCTCAATCGTCGCCGTGGGAATTGCACCCGACCCGGCGGAGGTGTGAAATGCGGCCAATTTCCAGCGGTCGGGGGTTTCCGTGCTGCGGTTCTCGACGAGCGCCAGGATATCGGCGTCGTAGACGTTCTTTTTCTTGTCGCACAGTGCGATGAAGTCGTCGAAGACTTTCTCAAACGTCGCGTCGTCGAGGCTCTGGCCCAGGTGTTCGATCCGGTCGCGGAAGGCGTGCCGACCGCTGTGCTTGCCCAGCACGAGGTTACTGCCCGTGAATCCGACGTCTTCGGGCCGCATGATCTCGTAGGTCGTCCGTTCCATCAGCATGCCGTGCTGGTGGATCCCGGCCTCGTGGGCAAACGCGTTCTGACCCACGATGGCCTTGTTCCGCTGGACAGTCATGCCGGTGATGCTCGACACGAGCCGGCTGACGCCGCACAGTTTCTTCGTGTTAATGCCGGTCGTCAGTTTGTAGTAATCGCTGCGGGTGCGCAGGGCCATCACGATCTCTTCGAGCGCGGCGTTGCCGGCCCGCTCACCGAGCCCGTTAATCGTACACTCGACCTGGCGGGCGCCGGCCTCAACCGCGGCCAGGCTGTTGGCAACGGCCAGCCCGAGGTCGTTGTGGCAATGCGTGCTGATGACCGCCTGCGCGATGTTGGGGACGTTCTGCTTCAAGTGACTGATCACGTGGAAGTAATGCGACGGCGTGGCATAGCCGACGGTGTCGGGAATGTTGACGGTCGTTGCGCCGGCGGCGATCGCCTTTTCTACGACTTCCGAAAGGAAATCCAGCTCGGTCCGCGCGGCGTCCTCAGGTGAAAACTCGACGTCGTCGCAGAGGCCTTTGGCGCGCTTGACCGATTCCACCGCCTTCGCGATGATCTCAGGCTTGTCCATGTTCAGTTTGTACTGGCGATGGATCGAACTGGTTGCGAGAAACACGTGGATCCGCCGGTTCTTCGCGTCGTTGAGGGCGCTTCCGGCGCGATCGATGTCTTCTTCGCGGCAGCGGGCCAGGCCGCAGATTTTAGGTCCCCGGTCGCCGAACTGGCGGGCGATTGCCTGCACGGCCTCGAAATCCCCGGGAGAGGCGATCGGGAACCCGGCCTCGATCACGTCGACCCCCAGATCCACAAGCGCCCCCGCGATTTCCAGCTTTTCGGCCGTGTTCATGCTGCAGCCGGGGGATTGCTCGCCATCGCGGAGCGTGGTGTCGAAGATGATGACGCGGTCGGAGGACATGGGGAACTCTCGAAAAAGGGGGTTACAGAATTCTACGCGGAACCGGGTCTGTCGATAAGCCAAACAAAAAACCCTGAGACCAGAAGGTCTCAGGGCTTTGGTGATTTTCAGCTAGTGCTGTATGGAACCTAAGACCTCCCTCGTGAAGAGGGGCTAAGCAGCAGGCCAAGGGACAGCAGATTCAACTTTGACATCGTGGAGATTTTCCTGACGGACGACTTTACTCTATCCGCGGCCTGAGAGAGCGTCAAGCGGAAACGAAGGTTCGCGCTATCGCTGCGGATCAATCTGCGCGACGAATGCGGACCACCTTCCGAACCAGGTGCGGCTTGGCCGGCACGGTCGGTTCGTCGAGCCGTTCGCGCTGTTCATTGGCGGTGACTTCGGGCTTCTCGGAAACCACAGCGACGGCAGGGCCGCGAGCGGCCAGCTCGATGATGTATCCCAGGGGGCCTGCCAGCAGGGCCGGCGTCAGAATCAGATCGCTGATCGACGCGGCGGCCAGCAACGCTGTCATCAGCCACCCGAACCGGCTGATCAGAATCAGGTCTGAGGGATAGAGCATCAAGAGGCCGATGCTGACGACCAGCGTCGTCTGCCACATCGCCGGCCCGCAATGACCCATCGCCAGGCTGACCGCTTCGGCCCGGGACTTTCCTTCCTGGATCCCGAGGCGGAACCAGGTAATCAGGTGCAGAGTGCCGTCGATCGTGATTCCCAGCGCGATCGACGCGGTGACGGTCGATCCAATGTCGACCTGCACGCCGCACCACGAGATCACGCCGAACACGGCTGCGATCGGCAATACGTTGGGGACCATCGCCAGAAAGCCGGCGATCGGGTTGCGGAGTACGAGCATCACCACGATCGCAATGCTGGCAAACGCCCCGAGGAAGCTGGTCACAAAGCTCGAGAGCAATTCATGCTGCGTGGCCAGGAACAGGGGAATCTCGCCGGTCACGAAGTGGCTTGCGCCGGGATGATAGCTGCGCAGGGCGCCGGCCGGCACGACTTTTTCGGCCGTCCCCGCCGTTTTTCGCAGGACCGAGCTGCAGATTTCGTCGAGCTCGCTGCGCAGCTCCTGATAGTTGCGACGCGACATGATGGCCACCTGCGCGGTGATCCGCCACAGCTCGTCGCCTTCGGCATTGAATTCGGTCGCGTCGTCGGCGATCACCAGCAGGCTTTTGGCGCCGGGCTGGTCGCCTGATTTGACGCGGTCTTCGATGACGCGCGAACTGGCGCTGTATCTGGCCCGCTCGCGGGTGTGCGCCTGGTCGCCCGGATCAGCCAGATCGGACAGAAAGTCGACAAGCGACAGCGAGCCGCTGATGTCGGAGAGTTTCTCCATTTCGGTTTGAATCTGCCGAATCAGATCGCGGCGCTGCAGAAACTTCAGCTCCTGCTGACTCTCGCGGTCGAATCGCACGATGACGTCGACCGGTATGATTCCCGCCATGTGGTCTTCGATGAAACCGTAATCTTTGACGGTTTGCGTGCTGTCGGCAAAGTAACGGATGACCTTGGTTTCCGTCTTGAACCACGCCAGTCCACCGATGCAGACTGTCGAAACGAGCAGGCTGATCACCGTCACCATCCGGTGATGGCGCACAATCCAGGTCGCCAGGCCATTCCAGAACGCATTGTTCAGTTCTTCGGCGCGCGGGGCCCTGGCCGGCCAGATTTGCAGCAGCGCGGGCAGGCCGTACAGGATCACCGCCAGAGAAATCAGCGTGCCGATCGCCGAGTACAACCCGAAGTCGCGGATCGGCGCGAGCGAACTCGTGAGCAGCGACGCCTGGCCGATCGCCGATGTCAGGCCCGCCCAGAGACAGGGCACGAACGCCGTCTTGACGGCCTCGGCGACGGCGGTTTTGAGATCGGCGGCCGCGGCATGCTGCCAGTAATTCGCAATGTGGATCGCGGCCGACAGCGTCGTGACCAGGATCAGTGTCGGCAGAACGACCAGCACCATGTTCATGGTCCCGCCGGTCATGGGAACGAGTGCCGTCGAAACCAACGTCGTGTAGTACGATACTCCCAGCACCATCCCTGCCAGCTTGAAGCTCTTCAGCAGCCACAGCGCGAGGATCCCGCCGACCAGCCCCGACAGCAGGATGATCGAGCGGCGATGGATCTGCGACGCCGGAGCGGCCTTGTCCCACACCGACTTCATCACTTCGCGATTGAGGGCCGAACCGATCACGGCGCTGCCCCCCATGTGAATTGTATTGGGCGCGATGCCCGATTTTTCGGCCGCTGCGGTCAGCCATCGAAACGCTTCGTTGCGATCTGCGTTGCCGGCTTCCGAAAGGTAAATCGCCAGCGCGATCGGCGTGCCGGCCACGTGAAAACAGTCTTCCACGACGGCGTGGCCCGGCTCATCGGGGCGCGAAGCCGGCAGCCGCAACTGGCCGACGAGTGCTTTGAGCGCTGCCATCTTGGCCGCGTCCCAGTGCATACCTCGCCAGGTGACGATCAGGTCGTGATGCGGCAGCGGGGTGACGCTTTCGCCCGCGGGCGATTCGCCGCCAGAGGTCTCCGTAGAGGCGTCGGCAGATCCATCGCTCGTGGCCGGAGGATCGGTTGCGACGGGGGCCGTGGCCATCAGTCCCTCGGCGGCAACGGATTCGGCCGGGGCGATTTCCAGGTCGATGGCCAGCGCTTCGCGTGCCGAGCGGCGCAGCAGATCGACAACTTTCTCGCGGCGCGCCTTGCCGAATTCATTCAATCGGACACGCACGGGGCCGGGGCCGATCAGAACTCCATCCAGCCGCTCGATCGCGTCGCTTCGCGAGATCTTGTTTTTCTGCATCCGCGCGATTAAGTCGTGCGGCGAGCAGACGCGCTCGATGAATTTCGAGCCCCCTCGCAGCTTGCCGTTCGCGTCTACCGTTCCGCGGATCTTCCCGACCAGGCGCTCGGCCCGGGGATCATCCAGGCTGCTCCCTTCCCAGGTAAACAAGACGACTTCGTCGAGCGGAAAGTGGCTGCGATACCACGAGACGACTTTGTAGTCGGGGTTATCTTTGGGGATCCAGTCGTGGACCTCGTTCTCCATTTTCATGGACACGAGGCTCCACAGGCAGATGGGGATCAGGAACACCATCCCCACGACGGCCCATACGGCCAGTGCGTTGCCCCAACGGTCTTTCTTCTCAAGGAATTGCAGCATAGCTTCCTGCGGCTGTTGCGGTTCCATCCAGTGCCCGACGCGGCACCTTCCATTAATCATCGACGAAAAACGAATGTCACTTCGGATTTGTGGGTCAATTTCAGCGATTGCGGAGACTTTGCGCGGCAATCTGGGAAGTCCGCGGAAGCCTTTCCGTCATGTTTCGGAGAATTCAAGAAACGCCTGAAGCAATTGCGTGCCGCGATACGAAGTCAGAGAGCGGGCATTGTTGTCGTGTGCGGGACTGCGTGCGAACGCGTCGCTACAGCACCGAATCCACGAGCCGCGCCGTATTCTCGATGACCTTGCGAATCCGGGGACGGGCGCGCCAGTCGGCCAGATGCAGCTCGTCGGATTCGACGAAGTATCGTTCCTGCACGCTGCACAGATCCGAAATCACCTGTCGATCGTGGACGATCAGCACGATCTCTTCGTTGAGCAGAAACGACCGCAAATCGAGATTGCTCGAGCCGATGATGGCGACCTGGTCGTCGAAACTGAGGTGCTTGGCGTGCAGCAGGTGCTCGCGATACAGGTGCAGTCGCACACCGGCCTGCAGCAGCTCGTCATAGTACGAATGCTGCGCCCGGCACACGAGAAACTGATCGGCAGTGCGCGACACGATCAGGTGCAGCTCGACCCCGCGCATCACGGCAATCTTCATCGCGTCGAGCAGCGCCTCATCGGGGATGAAGTACGGGGTCGTGATGACGACGCGCGACTGCGCGGCGTGCAGCAGCGAGACGATCAGCCGCTGCGCGTTGGCCTGAGGATACCCCGGACCGCTGGGCAGCGCCTGGACGGCCGTCGTGCCCGCGGGCGACTGTTGCGGAAACATTTCGGGCTGGCCGATTTTCTCTCCGGATTCCGCGAAATAATCGGTCAGGAAAACGGCCTGCAACTGCAGCGCCGCCGGACCCGTGACCCGCGCCACCAGCTCTTCGTAGATGATGCCCCGTTTGAAATCGCGATTGACGATATTCTGCGATCCGATATAGGCCACGCGCCCGTCGATGACGGCAATCTTGCGGTGGTTCCGCAGATCGAACCGCGCCGATTTTCTCCGAAAAAAGTGCACGGGCAGCGACGCGAATACTGCGATTCCGGATTTGCGCATCTTTGGGGCCAGCGTCCGCAACGCCCGCTTCGATCCCTGTCCGTCCATCAGTACGCGGCACGCCACTCCCCGCCCAACGGCTCGCGCCAGGGCATCGGCGACCTGCCGACCCGTCTCATCATCGGCGAAAATGTAATACACCAGGTGGACGTGATTGACCGCCACATCGATATCGGCAATCAGCCGGTCGATCGCCGCGCCGTAGCGCGCCTCCAGTTCGACGGCATTGCCTCCCACAACGCCGAAGTCGCCCAGCTTTTCGGCGAGCGTCACGGCCTGCGTGAACATCCCCTTGACGTCGGGCCGGGCTGCATAGGGGCCGAAGATTTCGCTGCCTCGCGTCCGCAGGATTTGCGATGCCCTCTCTTGTGCTGCCAGGCGGTCGCGCGACAGGTATGCTCGCCCGAAGATCGAATACAGCACCAGACCCACATACGGAAAAATGAAGATCAGGAGCAGCCAACTGCGCGCGGCGGACGGCGTGCGACGCTGCGGAACGTAGACCAGCATCACCAGTCGAATCACCCATTCCGCCGTGACGTGCAAGGCGGCCCAGGTGAAGAAGTGTTGGTCAGCCATGAATGGTCTCAAGCCAGAATTTCGTCAAGCACACGCCCGCCCAGATCGGTAAGGCGCTTGAATCGGCCGTCGTGCAGATACGTGAGCGCGCTGTCCTCGATTCCCAGAAGGTGCAGGATCGTCGCGTGGAAGTCGCGCATCAGAATTTCTTCGCCGATTCCGCGCACGCCGAATTCGTCGGTCTGGCCGGCGTCGGACGCCGGTTTCACGCCGGCTCCGGCCAGCCAACTGCACAGGCCGTACTGGTTGTGGTCGCGGCCTGCCTTGTCGGCGTCGGCGGGCGTGCCCAGTTGCCGGAACGGGGTGCGCCCCATTTCGGACGTGAACACGACCAGCGTGTCGTCGAGCATTCCCCGCTGCGCGAGGTCGGTCAGCAGCCCGGCAATCGGCCGGTCGACCTCGCCGATCACGTTCTTGATGTTCGGGCGGATCGCCCCGTGATGATCCCAGCCGATTTCGCCGCTGTTGGTGACCCCGTGCACGAGCAGTGTGAACCGCACTCCCCGCTCGGCCAGGCGCCTGGCGAGCAGGCATTGCCGCCCGAACCCGCGCGTGTGCGGCTGATCGAGCCCGTACAGCCGCTGTGTGGCTTCGGTTTCGCTCGAAATGTCGATGGCCTCCGGGGCCGCTATCTGCATGCGGTACGCCAGTTCGTAGGCGGCGATTCGGGCCTCCAGGTCGCGCAGCTCAGGGCGCTCGGCGGCGTGCCGTTCATTCAGTCGTCGGATCAGATCGAGTTCGCGCCGCGCCCGGGCCGCCGTCATCCCCGCGGGAAAATTGAGATCGACAATCGGCGGGCCCTTCGAATTCAGGGGCGTTCCCTGAAAAGTCGCCGGCAGGTAACCTGCCGACCAGCAGCCGTTTCCGTTCGTCGGTTCGCCGCGCGGATCGCAGATCACCACGTAGCCGGGCAGATCGCGGCTCTCGCTCCCCAGGCCGTAACTGATCCAGGAGCCAACCGACGGATTTCCCTGCAGCTCCGAGCCGGTGTGGATCTGCAGCGTCGCGGGCCCGTGATTGTTGCTGTCGCCGATGATCCCGTGCACGAACGCCAGCCGGTCGACGAGCGGGCCCAAGTTTTCGAACAGGCTCGAAACGTGCCTGCCCGAATCGCCGCGCGGCACGAACGGGTACACCTCAGGCATTGCGACGACGTTTTTGGTGAGGTTGGCGGCGATCTCCCCCTTCAGGTTGGGAAGAGGAGGGACCGTTTTGTCTGCAAACTTGGTGAGAGCGGGCTTGTATTCGAACGTGTCGACCTGGCTGACTCCCCCCGACATGAACAGGAAGATGCAGCGCTTCGCGGCGGGCGCAAAGTGGGGCTTCCTGGCTGCGAGCAGACTGCCGGAATCGCCCGCGGCGGACGCCGATCGAGGTTCATCCGCCAGCAGTGACGCCAGCGCCAGGGCGCCAATGCCGTTGAACGATCGGCTCAGTAATTCGCGCCGCGAATACCAACCCGATGCGCCAGTGAAGGAGTGCGTCGTCACGGCCTCGCTCGCGCTTCGGGTTGGTGTATGACGGTCAGTCCACATAAACGAACTCGTTCAGATTGAACAGCACCCGGCACAGCCCGACGAGTCCCCCCGGACCCGGCTCGCCCGCCAGAAATTTGAGCGCGTCGTGCAGTTCATCGTCCGTCGGGTCACGAGTCAAAGCCAGCTGATACGCAATGCGAATCTGAGCCGCGCGATCTGCCCCCGCGACTGCTGCCACACGCTGCGCAAAACAACTGGCTTCGTCATTCACCAGCCGGCCGTTGAGCAAAAGCAGCGCCTGTAACGGCGTCGTCGAAACGGCACGCTGTTCGTTCGGACTGCTGAAGACCGGCGCATCGAGGGCCGCCAAAAGCGGAAAATCGAGCTGTCGCCGGTTGAATATGTAAACCGACCGGCGCAGCGAATCGGGACCGTCGCTGGGCTCCCAGAATCGAGAGTGCTTGTAATACGTCCGGTCGTCCATCCCGTCGGGGAGCGGCGGATAGATTCCGGGGCCTCCCATTTCCAGGTTCAGCCGGCCGCTCACGGCCAGAATGCTGTCGCGGATCGCTTCGCCTTCAAGGCGTCGGCGATTCATTCGCCACAGCAGGCGATTGGTGGGGTCGGCCTGCTCCGCCGCCAACGAATGCACGTCGGAACTCTGCCGGTACGTTGCGGAGGTCATGATCAGCCGGTGCATGGATTTCACCGACCAGCGGTTCTCGATGAACTGCGCCGCCAGCCAGTCCAGGAGCAACGGATGGGTCGGTGGCGTTCCGTTGCGCCCGAAATTATTCGCCGTCCGCACCAACCCCTGTCCAAAGTGGTTCTGCCAGATACGATTCACCATCACGCGGGAGGCCAGCGGGTTGTCACGGCTTGTAATCCACTCGGCCAGTCCGATCCGGAATTTTTCGAGGTTGCCGAATTTATCGGTGCGCGGCGTCGCCGGATCGTGACTGCCGATGACCGCACTCAAGAATCCCGGCCTGACCATTTCCCCCAACCGGTCGACTTCGCCGCGAATGCGAACGAAGGCCACCGGCAGGTGCGGCACATTGGCGAAATAGTCCTGGGTCGTGTTGGCGACCACGTGGGCCCTCGGCAGATACCGATCGACGCGGCGCCGGGCGGCGCCCTTCTCGAATACTCCGTCGAGTGCCGCTTCGACGACGTCGTTGCGCAAACGAGTCAGCGACACGCGGTCTTCGGCGGTGAAGCGGCGCACTGTGGCGGTCCCCTGGGCACCGGCCGCTTCCGGCTCGGCCAGAGCCAATCGGCGATCGAGCTCTGCCTTCGTCGCCTGCTTCGCAGCCGCGTCGGGAGTCTGTCCCTCGGAGATCAACAGGTCTTTGAGTCGCGACAGGAATTCCGTTTCGAGGTCCGCGCTTCGCTTCTGAGTCTGGGACAGGTGCTGTTCCGCCGCCTGGCGCAGCGCGGCCCAGCGCTCGGTTTCGTGGGCCTCGAACGGCACGTCCGCCGTTTCCATTCGCGCGCCCACGAAGAATGCCTGCAGCCGATAGAAGTCACGTTGCGTCATCGGGTCGTATTTGTGGTCGTGGCACTGGGCGCATCCCAGCGTGACCCCCAGAAACACCGATGCCACCGACGAGGTCAGTTCGTTCAGCAGCAGTTGGCGATTCACGTCCTTATTGGGCGATCCATGTTCCGGGCTGAGCCTGAGGAACCCCAGCGCGACGCGCGATTGGCTTGTGGGCGAATCGATTTCGTCTCCGGCGAGCTGCTCGATGATGAACCGGTCGTAGGTCTTGTCGTCGTTGAAAGATCGAATGACGTAGTCGCGGTAGCGCCACAGGTGCGAGAATTCGCGGTCGTATTCCGATCCGCCGGAATCGGCATAGCGGACGACGTCCAGCCAGTGGCGACCCCAGCGCTCGCCGTAGCGCGGGTCCGCCAGCAGCCGGTCGAGCAGCCGTTCATAGGAGTTGCTCGATTTGTCGTCGAGAAACTCGCGAGCCTCCTGTGGCGTGGGGGGCATGCCGACGAGATCGAAAAACGCGCGCCGCAGCAGGACCGGTCGCGAGGCTTCCGGGGCTGGTTCGAGCCCCGACTTTTCAAGTTCAGCCAGCACGAATCGATCGATCGGATGCAGAGCGCGAGTCGACTGCCGGATTTCAGGAAGTTCCGGGTCGCGGATTTTCTGTACGGCCCACCAGTTGGCCGTCTCGTTGCGCAGGGCGGGGGGCGGCGAGGTCAGGTGCCTGATCCACGATTCCAGCAGCGCAACATCTTCGGGCGCAAGCGGCTCTCCCTTGAGCGGCATCTGTGGCTTGAGCCGGCCGGCTACCATCTTGATGAGCACGCTTTCTTCCGGGTGACCAGGGACGATCGCCGCGCCGCGCGTCGCTCCCCCGGCCACGAGGCTCGCCACCGACGAAATCGCCAGGCCGCTCTTCCGCTCGTCGTCGCCATGACAGCCGCCACACCGCGCCTTGAGCAGCGGTGAAACCTTCGTCTCGAAGATCACATCGCGCGGCGCCGCGTCTTCGGCGAATACAGGCGCAGTCAGTGTTAGGAGAATTGCAACAGCGATCACGGCCCCACACGGCACGCTACAGTGACTCGTTTCTCGGCCGAGAATTCGTGAGCCGCGAATGAACGCGAAGGAACGCGAATCAGGCCCAGGCCCGATCATTCCGTATTTGCGTTCATTCGCGTTCATTTGCGGCTTTATCTCAGTCGTCCGTCTAATCCAAAATGTCATACAGACGTAGGGTGGGTCGAACGGAGTGAGGCCCACCTGCATCGGCGACGTGGTGGGCCTCGCACAGCTCGACCCACCCTACTTAAGGTCATTGAGAAGGCTCAGCGTCGTCTCCACCACCGCCGGCCCCCACGCCGGGGTCAGTTGCGAAGGCAGATGGTAGTTCCACGTTGATTCTACCACTTCCATCCCCCCCTCCGAAAAGGCCTGCGGTGGAGGAATGTAGCCGATGCACCCGTTGCTGTAGCCCAGAAACAGCGTGTGTTCCAGCGGCGACCGGCGTTTGACCTCCAGCCCAAGTTCAGCCAGCGGCTCGGC
>JACQFH010000397.1:46832-57302 GCA_016200145.1 Planctomycetia bacterium
AGGCCGTTGATCCGCGCGGCCCAGATCTCGATCTCCTTCCGCGGCGGGTTCTCGCCGCGATCGAACGTGTCGGCGACGAGCTGCGCCCATTGCCACATCCGTTCGACGACATGACGGCGACCTCGCGACGACGCCGGATCGGCAAAGACCACGTCGCGCTCGCTGCGCCAGCGATCGAGCTGTTTCTGGATCGTCTGCCGATCGGGGAGCGGCGCCATGTCGAGTACGAGCCGTTTCCGCGTCACGGCAAAATGTTCGATGCTCTCATCCGGCACCGGCTCGTAGTCCCATGTCGAAAGCGTAGCGACCGATTTGACGATCCGCCGGGGACCCCGCCGGTTGTGTGTGCGGATCTGAGTCCACGTCTTCAGGACTTCGCCGCCCAGCATCGCGCCCAGGCGGACCTGATCGTCGAATTGATCCGGCCCCCCGGCCCCGATGCCGGTCGCCGGGCAGATGTTGCCGGCGGCTCCCTGCAGGAACAGGAACGGAGCCGCAGTTGTCGCTTCAATGATGCGGCGGGCGGGGCCGATGAAATCGGGAGACAGCATCGTCGATTTCGGCCCCAGCACAATCGTGTGCACGGCGGCCGAGGCCAGCGTTGCGATCGTCCGGCCTGAGAGATCGTCGACGCGGATCACGTCGATCGTGCGGTCGATGGCCCCGTCGGGGTTTTCGCCGATGATGACCTGTCCGTCCGCGAGTTTCTCGCGCCGATTGACTCCCAGCGGCGCGGCTCCCCGCGCCGAACCGATCCGCGCAGGTTGCAGCCTGTCATGAGCCGCACTCACGACCCCGGCGAGCGCCTCGGTCAGAAACTCCAGGTAGCTTTTCTGAATCCGCGCCTGATCGTCGTCCTCAGGTTTCCAGCCGGGAAGCATCGGGCCCAGGTGCGTATGGCTGAAGTTGAGCAGCACATTGGCCGCCGGCACCGGCGTGCGGCGGCTGATCGCTTCGCGGATTCGATCGGCGTGAGGATTTTGAATGTGCAGGATGTCGCAGGCGACGATGGCCAGCATCTCGATGCCGTCCGTCAGGACGATCGCCGTCGCCGTGAGCTCTTCCTGAACCGACCGCGAGCATTCCTCCTGAATGGTGTACCCCAGCATGCGGATGCCGACCGGCGGCGTAATTACGCACCGTGCCACTCCGGTCCGCAGGAGTCGTTTTTGATCCGATAGGATTCCCAATCTGCGGCTCCTCGATACCGGTTTGCGATCCTCTGATACCGGTTTGCGATCCTCTCGCCGCGTCCATTGTACTGTGGGGCGCTCCCCCATGTAGACAAGGACTTATTTGAACTGGACTGACCCCGCAAGGCGTCAAGGCGATCAGGCGGCTGCGTGAAATCGGGCGATCGAATTCAGAGTACTAAATCTCATGTATATAAAGACTTGTGGCTTAAAGTCAGACAGAACTTATGAATAACAGGTGTGAATAATCGAAAGGGGTTTGCGACGGGTCTCGGCCGGGGCGCCGCAATGAAATTGCACCGCATGTCACTCGTCCACGACGAGCGCCTTCTGCCGCCTGAATTCCGCCTGGATTCCCTGCGCCGGCAGGGCCCGGTTGTAAATGCGGATTTCGTCGAGCCGGCCTTGAAACTGCTGCGTCTTCGAGGCGACGTAGTGCCCCAGCTCCAGCGGATACACATTGACGGCGCCGATCCCGCCGTCGGTCCGCTCGCGCGCGGCCGACAGCTCGCCGTCGACGTACAGTGAAATCTTTTTCGCTTCTTTGTCGAAGACGGCCGTCACGTACGACCACTTCTGCTTCGGCAGCGCGGCCTTGCCGGCCAGCGTGTCCCAGTCCCGATCGGCGGCGGTGCGGGTTTCGAACCGGGGAATGAAATCGCCACCCAGATAAATGTTCCAGCCGTGTTTTGAAATCAGGTAACCGTTCCCGCCGACAGCCTGCGGCCAGACCCAGAACGAAATCGTGAGCGGCCCGGCCAGGCGCAGCGAATCGCCGTTCCCGCAGACGGCGTGCGCCTTCTGCCCGTCGAAGTGCAGTGCCCCTCGCCCCTTCTTCGTGACAATGTTGGCGCCGGCGAGCTGCATCGGGTTACGGCCTGCGCGGTCGGCCACCGCCCGCTCGGTATCGACCGCGTTGTCGAAATCGTAATGCGCAACGAGGCCCCCCGGGGCGCTTTTCTCGGCCGGCTTTTCGGAGTTCTTCGGCGGCGCCGACGCCACGGCGAGCTCCGCGGGAGTTGTCATGCGGTAAATGTCGTACCCGCCGTCGCGCATCGAGATGAAGGCGATCGAGCGACCATCAGGGGACCAGGCGCCGTGATCGTCGAAGCTGCCGCCGGCCGTCAGCCGGCGTACGTCGCTGCCGTCAGCCCGCACGACGAACAACCCCATCATGCCGTCGCGGTTCGAGCTGAACAGGATCCACTGTGCGTCGGGAGACCAGCGAGGCCGGCAATCGATGCCCGGTTCGGTCGTCAGGCGCGTCAGCTCGGTTCCGTCGCGGCGCACCTTGTACAACTCGATGTCGCCGTCGCGGTCGCTGGCGAAGGCGATCCACCGGCCGTCGGGGGACCACGCCGGCTGGTGGCAGTATTGGCCGCTCACCTGCACGAGCATTTCTTTGTTCTTGCCGTCGGCATCGGCGACCCACAACTGCTCGGTGGTCGTCACGAACGCGATCTGCGAACCGTCACGTGACCAGGCCGGTTCTTCGCCAAGCTGGACACCGGCGCCGGGTACCATTTTGCGCAGCTCGCTCGCCCGGAAATCCTCGTTGATCTCGCAAGTGAACACGTCCTTGGCGGCATTGCCGGTGTCGTTCCCTCCCCCCGAGATCAACAGCCGCTTGCCGTCAGGGGACCAGGCGGGATGCTCCTGAATCTGGATCTGCGCGTCGTACGCCGCCAGCAGCGGCCGGTCATCGGTTCCGTCGGCCTTGATGATCCGGGCGCCGACAAGAATCTTGTTGGCCGCCCGTCGATTCTCATGATGGCGGCAGAATGCCAGGTGCGAGCCGTCGGGAGAGTACTGCAGAAAGAACTTGGGATAGCTCGATTTCGTCAGCCGCTGCGGCTGGCGTGGTGATTCAGGCGGCTCGGCGAGGGCGGTCGAGGAGAATTCGCCGCCGCGTGCGATAACAACGCATAGTGCGCCAATCACAAGAATCTGCATTGGCCGCATGATGAGTCAGGCCAGTTCCGGAATCGGCGCGCCCAGCACGGCCGAGTCGCGCGCAAACAGTTCCAGCCGATCGAGTCCCATTTTGTCGAGCACCGTCGCGACCACGTCGACAGGGTGCACCGGGCGCGACGCCGGGTGCCCGCCATCGGCCGTCGTCGAGCCGATGACAGTCCCCCCGGGAGTGCCGCCCCCGGCGACGACAATCGAGTACCCGAACGGCCAGTGCTCGCGGCCGCCGATCGAGCTGATTTCCGGACTCCGTCCGAATTCCCCCATCGCCAGCACGAGCGTCGAGTCGAGCAGCCCGCGCGTGGCCAGGTCGTCGAGCAGCGCGGGGAAGGCCCGATCGAAAATCGGGCAGTACCGGTCCTGCATCCGTTCGAACAGGCGATAGTGCAGGTCCCAGCCGCCGTCGCCTCCCTGCTGTTCGTCTTCGGCGTCGCCGCTCCAGTTGATCTGCACGAACGGCACGCCGGCCTCGATCAGCCGTCGACCGAGTACGCAATTCTGGCCGAACGTCGTGCGGCCGTAGCGGTCGCGCAGCGCATCGGGTTCAGAGTCGATGTTGAGCGCAGCCTTGGCCCCCGACGAGCTCAGCAGCCCGAAGGCCCTCTGCTGCACGTCAGTGAACCGTTCAATTTCGGCGTTCTTTTCGAGTCGCCGCTGCCACGCGTCAAACCCGTCCAGCAGCCGCCGGCGGTCGGTGAGTCGCCCGGCACGCACCTCGCCCAGCGGCTCGATCGACGGCGGGACCTGAAAGCCGTTCTCGAATGAATAGCTGTCGAGCCGAAATGGATCATGGGCCGCGCCCAGCGCGCCGGCTTTCTGCCCCAGGAGGTCTGCCCCGCTGACCTTGCAGTTCGGGCCGATCGCCGTGAACGACGGCCAGTCGCTCGCCCGGCTTCGCGACAGAAACGAAACGAGCGACCCCAGGCTGGGGCGGACTCGCCCCGGGAACGGCACGCCGCCGGACGCGGTCGAACCGTTCGTGCTGCCGGTGAGTGCGACGGTCCCCCCCTGGTTGTGATCTTTCATGTCGTGCGACATGCTGCGCACGATCGCGAAGCGATCCGAGGCCCGCGCACAGTTCGGCAGGAGTTCGCCGATCTGCATTCCCGCAGAGGCCGTGGCAATCGGGCGGTACGATCCGCGAATCGTCAAGGGTGCATGAGGCTTGGGGTCCCACATCTCGTGATGGCTCGGCCCTCCCCACAGCCAGAGCAGAAGGACCGACTTCACCCGCGCTGGTTTCTGCGCGGCCCGCGCGGTGGACGAGAAGAACTGCGGCAGCGCCAGCCCCAGCGCCGAACACGCCCCCATCTGCAGCAGCGCCCGCCGCGAGACCTGCTGGCAGTCGCGAGTCAATATCCGCCCCAGTTCGAGCATGGTCGACACAACTCCGGACCTGTTGAGATGTCGCAGGTCGCCATTCTATCAGCATCGACACATGTGACACAATTCCGCAGTGAAGGATCCGCAACCTTCCGTCGTAGTTGCCTGCGGAACTTGTGTTGACTGCCGCGCCTGCTGATAATGGCTGTACCTCGAGCGGGCCGGCGGCGAGTGCAGGCCAGCCTGGACCGATGGTTCGGTTTCTCCACTCGGTGCCGCATGGTCCGAAAGCTGGTCTGGCTGGCAGTTCTCTTCGTTCCGGCGCTCGCGCAGGCGCAGTCGGTGCAGATCGTGCAGGGAGACCACTCCGGGTCGGGTTCAGTCGTCTGGCGATACACGAATTATCCGGACTACGGGCAAGTCCTGACCTGCTGGCACGTCGTGGATTCCAACGATCCGATCGAGATCATCTGGAAAAAAAAGGACCGCTCCACCCTGCCGACGTTCGCCCGCGTGCTCGCATCCGACAAGAAAGACGACATTGCTCTGCTGGAATGTTACATCGGCAACACGCACGCGATCGTTGTGGCCCCCAACACGCCCCCTGTCGGGACACAGATCACGATCACCGGTTTTGGCGAGAACATCTACACCGAACGGCCCGCATCCATCAAGGCCATCGAGAACGGCCTCATTCGTCTCGACCATCCCTCGCGGCGCGGCGACAGCGGCGGGGCCGTCACACACGACGGACGCCTGATCGGAATCAGCGTCATGCTTCGCCGGGCTGATTACGAAGGGCTGGCGGTGCCCGCCGAGAAAATCAGGCACTTCCTGACCAGCCAGGCCGGCTGGAAATTCGATCCCAGGTCGATTGGCCTCCCCCCACAAGAGTCTCAGCCGCCGCCCCAGCAATCGCAACCAGCGCCCGCCCAGAAATCGGCCGCGCGCGGAAGCGCGTTCGCTCGCCTTCCAGACCCGGCTGAATTGCTGCCGCAGCAGAATCCAACCGAGCAGCACCCGCCGCAACAAGCTGCGCCCCCGGCGCTGGTCCCGCCCGCTGGCGGCCCTCGGGTCGCACAACCCGGCGGGGCCGCCGGCAATCAACAGGTCGCCGGCAACCAACAGCCAGGGAATCCGCAGATGGTCCAGGCCAATCGTGGCGGTTCCGCCGCGACCGAGCGCCCCTCGGGCCGGTTTTTCAATCTGTCGACGATCATGATGACCACCACGACGGGACTTTCAGTGACGGCGTGCCTCGTGTTTTTCGTGATGATGAAACGTGCCCGCCAGCGTGCCGGCACAATTGCCGATGCCGACGAAGAGCTTCGCGACAGGAAGCCGGAATCTCGCCAGCGCGGTGCCAGGAACGATCCCGACGCGCCCCGGACTGCCGGCAGTACCGAGAAAGACGACGAATGGTTCGCCGTGTGGTTCAAAGGGGGCGAGGCTCCGTCGAGCCCGCCTGATCGCCAGCAACGACCGACCAGCCCACCGCGCCGCAAAAAACGCCCGCGCGACTGAGCGCCCACCGCCGAATACCGGTTCTTCGCGATGCGCGACCCCGCCGCCGGACGCCGATTCCGCCGCCGGATGCGACGCCGCCCACCCGCCTGGCAACGATTGGAGCGAATGGACGACGTTCGTGTTCGTCCGCAACGGGTGAAGCAACCCACAGCCACTGCTTTTCGCCGTGACGGAATCCGGCGCAAAAAAACAGCCGTCGCCTGGACGGCTTCGCCATTCGGCCTCGTGTGCGTGCGAATCGTGGTTACCCGATTGCAGGATGCGATGGGCGGGTTCTCTCACCACTCACTCGAACGCGCCTCGTCACCTCGTATTTGCGAACTTCGCTTTCGGGCACGAGGCCGCCTTCCAATACGTCGGGGTGATCACTAAGCACCACCTGCCTTACGCGTTAGGAGCCGAATGCACACGCCCGGAACAGAGGTTCCGGTCCCACCCTCCTGGCTGGGCTCTCCTGGGATCCTTCCATAATTCCTACGCTGGCGCGGGCCGAAATGATGGAAAAAACGAGGAAATCCGGAGCTGTGATGCCTGCCACCAGAGCCCGCCAAGTGTATTCGTCGGCGCTGCTCGCCGACGGCACGCTGTACTACCTCAGCCGCGACGGCGTAACATTCGTGTTGCCGGCGGAGCCGCGGTTCAAGCTCCTGGCCCGCAACGACCTCGGCGACCGCAGCGTCTTCAACGGCAGCCCCGCCGTGTCTGGCAGGCAGCTCCTGATCCGTTCAGACAAGTCTCTGAACTGCATCAAGTCACCCCGACCATAAAATCTCCGGAAAAATTCAAGTTTCGCGGGGCTCTCGCGTTGAGGCGGCGGGGGGGATTTCGTTTACCCAGTCGTGCAGCCGACATCAACAACGCTTTGTGGGAGCCTGTCATGCAAAACCTGAAATCGCCTCGCCGCCGTCTGCCTGCCCGCCGGGCGGGGTTTACGTTGATCGAACTGCTGGTCGTGATTTCGATCATCGCCGTGCTCATGTCGCTCGTCCTGCCGGCCGTGCAGGCGGCGCGCGAGGCGGCGCGGCGTGCCACCTGCTTGAGCAATCTCCGCAACGTGGCGCTGGCCACGCTGAATTTTTCGTCGGCCCAGGCGGGCGGATTGCCGTATCTCGACGAAGGGGGCTACAACTGGCCCGTCAGCCTGCTCGGGTATCTCGACAAGGGCGATATCCTCAGCAGCCCCAATCCGGCGCAGTACTACAACGTCATCAATATCGGCGTGCTGACCTGCCCGAACGACATCAATAACTTCCACAAGCAGAACGGCATCAGCTACTCCGGCAACATTGGCTATGGCTATTTCCCGGTGACCAGCGGCTCGGCCAGCGAGGCGAATCAGGCCGTCACGTCGTGCGGACCGGAATTCCACGGATCGAACGACCTGGGCTGGGTGAGCGGCGGGAATTTCTGCGCGACGCCGGGAACGACGTTGGCCGACCTCGACATGGCGCGCGACACGGGCGTGTTCTCGCGCCGGCTGAACGACGGGTTCCGCATGACACTCGACCGGATTTCGCTGCGCGACGGCGCCACCCAGACGCTGATGTTCCTCGAGAACTTCAACGCGCAGAACTGGGGCGCGGGCTACACGGGGAATACGGCCTATCCCGCACTGGGAACGTCGAAGACCTTCAGCTCGGCGCTCGATTGCGGCGTGGGGATCTTCGCGACGCCGCCGTCAGTCGGCGCCGGCGACCTCGTCTTTCCGTCACTGGGTTCGCTGGCCATCACGAACACGGCGGCCGTTCCCGCTTCGCGGATCAACGGCAACAAGGGAAATAACCAGGGCAATTCGCCGTTCCCCAGCTCGACGCACCCGGGCATCGTTGTCGTCGCCTTCTGCGACGGGCACGTCCGCACGCTGAACGAGAACATGTCGTTCACCGTGTATGCGTCGCTGATCACGTCGGGCGGAACACGCCGCGGTCAGTCGCCGGTGGGAGACAACAGCTTCTAAGTCGGCGTTACCAGCGGATTTCCGCACCGGCATTGAAGCCCTGCAGGAACAGGTGGTTGTGCGAATTGAGGATTTTGGTCCCCACGGCACTGTTCGTCAAGTCGAGCTGGTCTGGCGCGAGCGCCAGGTTCTGAATCCAGAAGAACCGGTAACCGGCATGCACCGACAGCCAGTCGGTGACGCGGTACAAGGCATTCACCTGGACCTCACCCAGAGTCGACACGGGCATTCCATCCTTCGAATAATTCCGTAAGGTGAGCGAATTGCCGAAGTCCTGTAACAGCGTCGACTGGTGGACCGCATTCAAATACGGGCCAATCTTGGCGAGGATGCCGATGTTGAGCGGGCCCATCTCCTGCGTATATCCCAGGCCGAACTGGGCGCCGACCAGGTTGTTGACGGTGGTGACGTTGTAATCGCTGGACGTGCCAAAGGACGCGCTCTGCGAGTTGATGTCGAACGTCTCCAGCAATCGGAAGTAGCGGACGCCACCCAGCAACGTCACGCCGTTGATCATCTGCTTGTAATTGATTTCCGCATTGTTCATTCGCGCGACGTAGTCGATCGACATGCGGTCGGCAAATTCGAAATCGGTGGTGTGGGTCTGCAGATCTCCGGCCAGCCCCAGTCTGCCGGTGAGCGGGGGCGGGGCCGGAATGTTCACCGAGGCGCCATTCCTCCAGGTGTTGAGGCCCCAGTAGGTGGCTTCGACCTGGGCGATCTGGTCGAGATTAACTCCCAGCGTGAACATCATGCCGGGACGCCACGTGTTCGACAGGCGTGCGTCGTTCGTGCTCATCACGGTCGTGTTGCTCGACAGATCGACGGCGATCGGCTGCTGGCCCGCGTCGCTGAAGCGCGCCAGGTACAGCACGTCGGCCTGGAAATACGTCTCGAACTTCGGCGGCAGGAACCAGTACCGCGGACGGATGAAGCTGGGGGCGTCTGCGCTGATGTCGGGATCGTCTGCGAAATCCCCCGAACCGTCAGAACTCTGCCAGCCATCGGGCGACTGTCCGAGTCCCAGCCAGTCTTGCCCCTGGGCCCGCGCACTTTGCGCGCTGCAGACTACTGCGATGATCAACGACCACGTGAGAACCGTCGTTCGCATACGGCGTCCTTCGCTTCTGAAATTGCCAGTCGTCCTCCCACCTCCGCGTCGCGCCGGCGCAAGAAACGCAAGCACGGCGTCGGATGGTCGACGCAGACCCATCGTACTTATCGGTACAATCGGCGCATTCAGTACAGCCATTACACGAATTCCGACTGTTCATTTCAGTAAAGTCGGTAAATACTGCCATTCGCGCGGTGCAGTGCAGGCCGCGTGGCCAGAATGTCAGGAATCCCGCCAGATCGCCAGAAGATCAATTCAGGCAATTGATTATGGCGATTGGCGCGACCCCGGCGTGTCCCGGTCGTGCGGCATGCCTCGGTTCTGGAACGCATTGGCAGGTTGGAAAACCTGCTCTACGGGGTGGCGTCAAACGGGCTGACTCGGGCGGAGAAAATCGCCTTCCCGAATCGATGCGGCGTGTGAAAGCTGGGGGCCGGGGTATCTCCCGGCGACCACTGGCTGTACTGCATGTTGGTCTGGCCGCCGTGACGGTTGAGATTCAGGTTCCAGTGCGAACCGGGCCGGGGCGGCACGTGCGGCATGTACTTCGCGAAGTTCTTGAGCGGAATGGCGACTTCGACGGTCCACAACGTGTCGGTGTCGCTGTCGTCGTTGAGAGTGCCGAGAAAGGTGCCGGCGACTCGCACACCTTCGGCATCCCAGACCGGGGCCCGGGGCTTCTTCGGGCCGTCGGGACGGAAGTTGTCGAGGTAACCCCCCACGACGTTCCATTCAATGTTGAAATACACTTCCGGTTTGTCGGGATCGGGCGCGAAGATCACTTCGAAGCAGTCGTCTTCGGGAATCTTGCCGTCGTGCTCGGTGTGCCGTGCGGTGATGTGCGCGTCTTCGCAGACGTGCCCCACGTACAGGTTTTCGTCGTCCCAGAGCAACTTGGCGATCGAGCGTTCTTTGCGTCCCTGTTTGTGCCAGGGAAAATGGAATTCGCCCACGTCGGGGGCGGCAAACCATGCCTCCTCGTCGAGTCTGCCGTCGATCTTGATCGGCGTGCCTGCCCGCCGGATTTCATAGACAGGCGGCTTGAATGCGGGCTCGTCGGCCTGCAGCCGCGGGAGTGCTTCATCCCGGTTGCTGGACCAGACTGCGGCGCACGCAATGAGCAGCGCTGCGAATGCGGTGATCGTGCGATTTGCTGTTTTCATGATTCACTCGGCTGCGACGGGGGTCACGAGCGTGCCGATCGACGCGATCGTCCCGTGCATCAAGTCGCCGGGTTTCAGGTACGTTCCCGTCGTGTTGCCGACTCCGGCGGGGGTGCCCGTCGAGATCATGTCGCCCGGTTCGAGCGTCACAAAGCCGGAAATGAACTCGATCACCGCCGCGACCGGAAAGATCTGGAGGGCAGTCGAGGCGTCCTGCCTGAT
>JACQFH010000398.1 GCA_016200145.1 Planctomycetia bacterium
CTCGTCCGCCCCCGACAGAATCGAAGCGATTCGCGGAAAGACCTACCGGCTGACTTCAAAGCACGGACCGTGGATGATCAAGGTCGCCAGTTTGTGGGAAGAACCCGATCATCGCGAAGAGAAGGTCTTGAACGAGCTGGTCTACAAGCTCAGAAAGGCCGGGATCCCCGCCTACATCCACCGGCAGGAAGAGGAAACGGAGCAGGTTGCCTCGGTTGATCGCCTGGGGCGCCCGCGGCAACGGTCGCTCACGGCGCAGCACTCGATGGTCGCTGTCCTCGCCGGCAATTACAACAAGCCTGAAGACAAAGTGGCCCAGAAGACGCTGAATTTCATTCGGGATCCCAAAAAATTCGACGCGAAAGTCGGCGTTGAATTCAACGGCCAGAATGAAGTTATTCCGCTCGTCGTGCGTACGGCGTTCCTGACTCGCAATCCCGTACTTCCCACCGACGAGATGGACCGAAAAGAAGCCGATCCGCTGGTCCTCTCACTCAATTCCGGCACCGAACATTCGTTGTTCGAGAACAAGGGGAAATTTACGCTAGTGGTCGCGTCATTTTATGGACAGTCGAAAGTCTGGCAGTCGGAATTCGGCAAATTTGATCAAGCGCTCTCCAAGGGATCGCGGATCAGCCTCGACAACGCGGCCCGCGAGAGCTGGGAGCTGATGAAGACCCTCCGCAAATTGAAATACGATGCGTTCGTTTATCATGACCAGTTCTGTTCGATCGTCACAATCGGCGAATTCAAGTCGCCGAACGATCCGCGGATCCAGGAGCTGTACAACAAGTTTTGCGCGAAACCCGACGTGCATCCGAAAACCGGCCAGCCCCTCACCGACTCGAAAGGTAACCCGCTGATGTTGCCTGTCAACATTCAGTTTGACAAAGACGAAAAGCCTGTGCTGGTCGATGCGCCGACGCACGCGCCGGGTACCGCGCAGTTCGTGATGAACGGCAACTTCAGCCCCGTTTCGACCAGTACCAAAAACCGGATCGGCAAAGGCTGGATGATGGATCCCATTCCCCAAGTGTTGCCCGTACCGAAAAAATGATCGTTCTCGGCAGCCGCAATCGCAAGAAGAGCCGCGAGGTCGCCGAGATCCTCGCGCCCTGCGGCATCGAAGTCGTCGGAATATCAGCGTTCCCCGAGGTTGGCGAAGTTGTCGAGGACGGCCAGACTTTCGCCGAAAACGCCGCAAAAAAAGCGTCGCAGCCGGCCATCGCACTGGGGCATTGGGTCGTCGGCGAAGACAGCGGCCTCGTCGTCGACGCGCTGGGGGGCCGGCCGGGAGTGCTGTCGGCACGATTCAGCGGTACAGGCGCCACCGACGCATCCAACAATCAGAAACTCATGGAAGAGCTGGCGGGCGTGCCCCCGGAACGCCGCACGGCAGCCTACGTCTGCACGATTGCCCTGGCTGACCCCGCCGGCGCGATCCGGCTGACTGCCGCAGGTCGCTGCCGCGGGCTGATCATCGCCGAACCACATGGCGACAACGGCTTCGGATACGACCCGTATTTTCTGATCCGTGAATACCACCGCACATTCGGAGAATTGCCGGCACGGGTCAAACACCAGATCAGCCATCGGGCCCGCGCTTTCGCCGCGTTCATCCCCGGGCTCCTCAAATTGGTGCCCCAGATTGAACGTCGCGAGCCGGGGACGTAAGTCCCTGGGTGCTTCCGCATGCCGATGGCAACCTGCTCCATGTGGTGATTCCCTGTGAGGCGCGTTACGATACTGCGCCACCTGCACAGGAGAAAGAACAATGCGACGAGCGGCTGCGGCGGTCGTTTTGCTGAGTCTCGGCGGCGCTTCTCTCATCGCGACCGCGCGCGGCGGCGATTGGACGCAGTTTCGCGGGCCGAATGCCTCCGGCCACGCCGTCGCGACCGGCAAACTTCCTGCGGAAATCGGACCGTCGTCCCACATCGTCTGGAAGGTCCCCCTGCCTCCGGGACATGCTTCGCCCGTTGTGTTTGGCGACCGGATTTTTCTGAACGCCGTCGAGAACGAAAAACTGCTGGTGATGGCGCTGGATCGCGGCACCGGCAAGACCCTCTGGAAGGCAGAAGTTCCACACGACCGCCTCGAAGAGATCCACCGGATCGGCAGCCATGCACAGTGCACGCCGGCCGTCGACGGCGAGCGCGTCCTCAGCTTTTTCGGTTCCGCCGGGCTGTTCTGCCACGACCTCGACGGCAATCTGCTCTGGAAACGGCCGATGGGGCCGTTCAAAAACACGTTCGGAGCCGGCAGTTCACCTCTGATCGTCGACGACTGGGTCATTCTCTGCCAGGACCACGACACCGATTCCTTCCTGGCCGCGATCGACAAGCGGACCGGCGAAACGGTCTGGCAGGCCGATCGTTCGGAATTCCCTCGCAATTACAGCACGCCGGTGATCTGGTCGGTCGGCGGCAAAAAACAGGTCGTCGTGGCGGCCACGCTGCGCGTCGTCGGTTACGACCTGGCGACCGGCCGCGAGCTGTGGACGGCGCGTGGCATTGCCCGGTTTGTCAGCGCGACGCCGGTCATCGGCGATGACAACGTGCTCTACGTCGCCGGCTGGGCTGCCGGCGGCGATGACGGGGGCATCAAGTTCGACGTTCCTCCGTTCGACGACGTGGTGGGGGAATACGACAAGAATAAAAACGGCACCTTAGAAGAAGACGAGCTCCCCGAGGGCGGGCCGATTCGCATGCGGTTCGTGCAGGTCGATCGCGACAAAAGCGGCGGCCTGACCCGCGAAGAATACGATTATTTTCGCAAGCTGTTTCAAATCGGTCGGAATATTGTCATCGCCGTCAAGCCCGGTGGGCTCGGAGACGTTTCCGCGACGCACGTTTTGTGGACGTACGCAAAGCACGTGCCGTTCTGCGCGTCTCCGGTGGTCGTCGGCGACCGGCTGTTTTCGGTCAAAGACGGCGGGATCGTCTCGTGCCTGGCCGCCCATACGGGTAAGCCCTACAAGCAGGGCCGGCTGGAAGCGATCGGCGACTATTACAGTTCCCCGGTTGCCGGCGACGGCAAAATCTACCTGCTCAATGAAGAGGGGCGACTGACCGTCATTTCCTCGGAGAGCGACTGGCAGGTCCTGCACACGGCCGACTTCGGTGAAAACACCTACGCCACCCCCGCGATCGTCGACGGCAAGATCTTTTTGCGAACCATGGGCCACCTCTACTGCTTCAGCGCCGACTCCGGCACCTCCGGAAAATAAGCGATGCGCGCAGAAATCCAACGATCCAGATTTCGACAATGAGCCGACAATTGTCCGTTTTTTCTCCTTTTCTCATTGTCTCCCCCTCTCCTTTTCTGCTTCCCCTGTATTCGAGAGCATTCGCAGTCTGATTCACACGCCGAACCACTTGGCCGTCCCAGCAATATGGATCGCGTCAGCTACCTGATTTTCGATTGTGAAGCGATCGCCGACGGCGAGCTCATTTCCCGCGTTCGCTACCCGCACGACGCGATCACCGCGCTGCAGGCGATCCGCCGGTATCGCGACGAGGTGCGGCAAGAACGGGGGGACGGCAAAGACATCCTGCCGGTCACGTTCATGCTTCCCGTTTCCGTCGCTGTGGCGAAGGTCGACGCGCACTACCGGCTGCTCGACCTGACGGTGCTCGATACGCCGCAGTTCCGCCCGCACGTTATCACCAGGCATTTCTGGACGGGATGGGCGAAATACGGACGGCCCACGCTGGTCAGCTTCAACGGCCGCGGATACGACCTGCCGCTGCTGGAGCTGGCGGCGTTCCGTTACGGCTTGCCGCTGCCTGACTGGTTTAACGTCGAAGCCAAGTCGTACGACCAGGCCCGCAATCGGTACAACACGGGCGCGCACCTCGACCTGTGCGACCTGTTGACGAATTTCGGTGCGATGCGCCTCGCGGGCGGACTGAACCTAGTCGCCAATTTGATCGGCAAGCCGGGCAAGACGGGAATCGACGGCTCCAAAGTTCAGGACATGTTTGACGCGGGACAGACGCAGGAGATCAACGACTACTGCCGCTGCGACGTGCTCGATACGTATTTCGTTTTCCTGCGCACGCGGGTGCTCCTGGGAAAATTGCGGCTCGACGAAGAACAGAAGCTGGTGAGCGAGGTCAAGGCCTGGCTCGAGTCGAAAGCACCCCAAATCCCCGTCTACGCGCACTATCTCGAACATTGGGGCGAATGGCTCCCGCCGGCGGAATGAGGTGAACCCGGGGGCGTCAGCCCCCGAGTGGCCCTGCTGAATGATCGACGTCGCCCCCGGCTCACTCAAGGGCCTTTCGCAGTTAACCCGCCCGCAGGAATGCGGTTTCCCGGTGTCGGGAAATCGCCCCTTCCGCCGCGGAATGGGGGTCGCCCGGTCGAGTATAATCTGAGGAACTCGCGTGACCGGACGTTGATGCAGGCGACCCCGAATCGTTTCTTGTGATCATGACGACTCCACCCACTGTGCCTGCCAACGAGTCCTCCGCAGCCATCGCTGCGTCCGGCGCCGATCGAGACCGCCGCGCCGTCTACCAGGCCAGGGGCATCACCAAGATCTACCACATGGGGGAAGTCGACGTTCACGCGCTGCGCGGCGTCGATCTCGATCTCTACGAAGGAGAATTCGTGGTGCTGTTGGGGCCATCGGGCAGCGGGAAATCGACCCTGCTGAACATTCTGGGCGGCCTCGACGTGCCGACCGAGGGAACCGTCAACTACCGCGGCCGCGATCTGATGAAAGACGATGACGCGCTGCTGACGGGTTACCGCCGCGATCACGTGGGGTTCGTGTTTCAATTCTACAATTTGATCCCCAGCCTCACCGCGCGCGAAAACGTGGCCCTCGTCACCGAGATCGCGCGCGATCCGATGAAACCCGAAGCGGCTCTGCAGCTCGTCAACATGGACCACCGGCTCGACCACTTCCCGGCGCAGCTCTCGGGCGGAGAGCAGCAGCGTGTCGCCATCGCGCGGGCCATTTCGAAACGGCCCGACGTTCTGCTGTGCGACGAACCCACCGGCGCCCTCGACATCAACACCGGCATCGTGGTGCTCGAAGCGATCGAGCGCGTCAATCGGGAACTGGGCACGACGACGGCGGTCATCACCCACAACGCGGCCATCGCCGAGATGGCTGACCGCGTCATCTCGGTCGCCGATGGACGTATCTCCAGCGTCCGCAGAACCGCGCACAAGCTCCCGCCGCAGGAGCTGCGCTGGTAATGAAAGCCATCGACCGCAAACTTGTCCGCGACGCCATCCACATGTGGGGGCAATTGCTGGCGATCTGCGCCGTGATCGCCTGCGGCGTAGCGACGTTTGTGATGTCATTGAGCGCGCTCGAGGCCCTGCGCACCACCCAGGCGACCTATTACGACCAGTATCGGTTCGCCGACGCGTTTGTGGGGCTGAAACGTGCCCCCAATTCGCTCGAACCACGGCTGGCGGAAATTCCCGGGGTCGCGCACGTGCAGACGCGAGTCGTCCGTGACGTCACGCTCGACCTGCCCGACCTCGACGAGCCGGCAGCCGGCCGGTTGATTTCGATCCCTGAAAATGGCGAAATCTCGCTGAACGCGCTGCACCTGCGCTCGGGGCGGTACATCGAACTGGGCCGCGACGATGAAGTGCTGGCATCGGAAGGCTTCGCCGACGCTCACCACCTGCATCCGGGAGACAAAGTCACGGCAATCATCAACGGCCGACGCAAAGACCTGCGGATCGTGGGGACGGCCCTGTCGCCCGAGTACGTGTACACGATTCGCTGGGGCGCGCTCGTACCCGATGACAAACGGTTCGGCGTTTTCTGGATGGGCCGGCGGGCGCTGGCGGCCGCCTTCAACATGGAAGGGGCCTTTAACGACGTGACGGTCGACCTGGCGCCGGGGGCCGATGAGCAGGAAGTGGTCGAGCGTCTCGACGACCTGGTGCGCCCCTACGGGGGTCTTGGCGCGCACGGCCGGCGCGACCAGATTTCGAATCGCTTTCTGTCGGATGAAATCCGCCAGTTGCAGCGCATGGGGACGATCATCCCTTCGATCTTTCTATCGGTGGCCGCATTCCTGTTGAACGTGGTCCTGTCGCGGATCATCGCCCTGCAGCGCGACCAGATCGCCGCGCTCAAGGCGTTCGGATACAGCAACCTGGCGGTGGGGATGCATTATCTCAAGCTGGTTCTGGTCGTAGCCTTTGTGGGCGTGATCCTGGGCTCGTGCGTCGGGTACTGGCTGGGACTCAGAATCACCGAGATGTACACGCGGTTCTACAAATTCCCGATGCTGTACTTTGCGATTCCGCCGAAGGTCGCGCTCATGGCGCTGGGCGCCAGCAGCCTGGCGGCGATCGCGGGGACGATCAACGTCATCCGCCGCGCGGTGAACCTTCCTCAGGCGGAAGCCATGCGCCCCGAACCGCCGGCCGCTTACCGACCTACGTTGCTTGAACGAATCGGGCTGGCTGAGTGGTTCACGCAACCATCGCGAATGGTCCTGCGACACATCGAACGGCGGCCCCTCAAGGCGTTTTTGTCTGCGTTCGGCATGGCGCTGGCCGTGGCGATTCTGATGCTCGGCCGGTTTACGGCCGACTCGCTCGATTACCTGCTCGACGCACAGTTCATGCTATCTCAAAGGCAGGACATGAGCGTCAACTTTCTCGAGCCCACGTCCATGTCGGGATTTCACGATTTACAGCACGTCGTCGGGGCCATGTATGTCGAACCGCGGCGGATGGTTCCCGTACGGCTGCGCAACGGGCACCTGCAGCGGCGGACGATGATTCAGGGGGTGATCGACAATCCGCAGCTCAATCATCTTGTCGATGAGAATCTCGACGCGATTCCGCTCCCGAAAGAGGGAATTGTGCTGAATTCGAAATTAGCCGAATTGCTGGAGGTTAAGACGGGTGATACTGTTTCGGTGGAGGTGCTCGAAGGGTCGCGCGCTGTGCGCGAGGTGCCGGTCACGGGGCTGGCGACTGAATTTCTGGGAACGTTCTGCTACATGAACTTTCAGGCGATCAATCGCCTGCTCGGCGAAGGCGATTCGCTCACCGAGGCGTACCTGAAGGTCGACGACAACCGCCTCGACGAACTGTATCGCCGGCTGAAAGAGGCGCCGCGCGTCGCCAGCGTGACGATCAAGAAAACGTCAATTCGCAGTTTCCGCGAGACAGTCATGGAGAATATGCTGCAGATGCAGTTCTTCAATGTGATGTTCGCCTGCGTCATCGCCTTCGGCGTGGTCTACAATACGGCCCGCATCGCGCTCTCTGAGCGGGGTCGCGAGCTGGCGAGCCTGCGCGTGCTGGGGCTGACCCGCGGCGAGATTTCATTCATCCTGCTGGGCGAGCTGGCGGTGCTCACGCTGGTGGCGCTGCCGCTGGGCATCGGCATGGGTTGGCTGCTGGTCAGAGTCGTGTGCATGTTTCTCGACACCGAGATGTATCGTATTCCTTTTGTGGTGGCGCCAGCGACGTATGGGTTTTCGGCGTCAGTCGTGATTGTGGCCGCGATCCTTTCAGGTCTGGTCGTCCGCCGGCGGCTCGACCATCTCGATCTGATCGCCGTTCTGAAGACGCGGGAGTGACGGGCCGTGAAACGCTGGATCAAACGCATACTGGCGACGCTGTTCGTGCTGGGCCTGGCCGGCGCGGTGACCTACGCCTTTCTGCCGAAACCTGTGCCGGTCGACCTGGCCCGGATCACGACGGGAAATCTGCAGGTCTACGTCGAAGAGGATGGTAAGACGCGCGTTCGCGACCGGTATGTCGTTTCGGCGCCTCTGGCCGGTCGGCTGCGGCGCATCCGCCTGCGTGCGGGCGATTGCGTAGCGCCCGACCACGTGCTGGCGGCGATCGACCCCGCCGATCCGCAATTGCTCGACCCGCGAACCGTGGCACAGGCCGAGGCGCGGGTCAAGTCTCTTAAGGCGGCGGTTGAAAAGGGGGGCGCCGAGCTCAGATCGGCCGAGGCGGCCCTCGAATTGGCTGAGACGGAATACGGCCGGACGAAGCACCTTGTGCAGAAAAACGCCGAGCCCCAGCTTGAACTGGAAAAGAAAACGATGCTGAAGCGGTCCCGCGAAGAAGACGTCCGCAAAGCCCGGTTCGGCGAAGAGATGTCGCGATTCGAGCTCGAGCAGGCGCAGGCCGCGCTATTGCGGGCGCGGCCGCGCACCGGCGAATTCGACGAGCAGGAACAATTCGAGATTCCCTCGCCCTCGCTGTCGTCGGGCAGTCGCGTATTTCACGTGCTGCGGGTCTTGCAGGAGAACGAAGCCGTCGTCGCGGCCGGCGCGCCTCTGATCGAACTGGGCGATCTGTCTGATCTCGAAGTCGAGATCGAGGTTCTGTCGAGCGACGCCGTGCGGATTCCCGTGGGAGCCAGAGTGTTGCTCGAACAGTGGGGCGGCGAGGCGCCGCTCATCGCGCGCGTCAGACTGATTGAGCCGTACGGCTACACCAAGATCTCTGCCCTGGGGGTGGAAGAACAGCGCGTGCATGTGATTGCCGACTTCCCCGACCACGAAGCTATCCCCGCCACGCTGGGCGACGGATTTCGCGTCGAGGCGAGGATCATCATCTGGGAGCAGGAGGGCGTGCTCGTCGTCCCGACCAGCGCCCTGTTTCGGCAGGGCGCGGGTTGGGCCGTGTTCCGCATCGAAGAGGGTCGCGCCGTGCGCCGCGAGATCCGAATCGGACGCAAGAGCGCGCTGGCCGCCGAAGTAATCGACGGCCTCTCGGCCGGCGACACGGTCGTCGTGCATCCCAGCGACAAGGTCTCAGACGGCGTGCCGATCACTCCCCGCTGAAATCTGAAATCCAGAATCCTAATTCCGAAATCCCCTTTACGCCTTCACCTGCCGCCACAGCCAATAGCCTGCCACGGCCGCAAACAGAAGCGTGCTCCCTCCCAGGACCAGGGGCAGCGACGAGCTTCCCGGTGCATTATTCAGGAGTTTTACGGCAGCGTCGATCGCCTCGCGAACGGCCGGCTGGTCGTCACGCTCTTGAATCTTGCGCAGGGAAGCGATCAGCATCGCGTCGCCAGTTCCGACTTTGGCAATTGACCGGGCCGCCTCGGCGCGCACCATCGGATCGCCGTCGGTCATCGTTGCGAGCAACGGCTCCAGCGCCGAATGCGCGTCGTGTCCCAGCTCGCCCAGAGAATGTGCCGCATACAGTCGGACGGCCTGCGGCTGTTTCGCGTCCTGCAGCGCCGCCACAAACTGCCGCTGCGACCGCTCGGCCACGGCAATCGAATGCTGTCGCGCCGCAAACAGCCAGACGACGGCTGCCAGGGCCGCGGCCAGCGCGACGGCAAGCGGCTTGTTCAATGTGCGCGGACCGGTGGCAACCTCGGCCGTGCTTTTATGACCGGCCGGCAGCGTCACCGGAACGTTGCGGTTGAACCGGGGTGCGCGTACCGAGATGTCTTTGTTGATCTTGTTCAGTCGTTCGGCGATTTCGCGCGCGCTCTCGGGGCGCTCGTCGGGGGCCTTTTCGAGCAGATCGTTGACGATCGACTCCAACTCGGGAGGGCAGTCGAGCGTCAGGCTCGAAACCGGCGCAGGCTCCTTCCGCAGGTGCTGCTGCAGCACTTCCGCCACGGCTTCGCCAGTGAACGGCGGCCGGCCGCACAGCAGTTCGTACAGCACGCAACCCAGGGCGTACAGGTCGGTGCGGTTCGAGAGCGGCGGCTTGCCCTGGATCTGCTCGGGGGCCATGTA
>JACQFH010000399.1 GCA_016200145.1 Planctomycetia bacterium
ACTGGCCGCCGTCGGCGCCGCAGAAGGCGCGGCAGCAGAGGCCCCGACTGGCGAGAAGGCGTAGTTAGTGCCTGTTGACAACCACGCGTAAGACACCAAGGCCCGCTGGATACTTCCTGCGGGCCTTGTTCATGCGCCTGGACGACTGTCGTGTCGAATTGTTAAACGGATCTGCGGCAACCCGATAACAAACCCCGTTGTGGGCGATCAAATGCTGCGCTCCGTGATAACAAATGCACTGATCGGATTGGGCCAGCAATCGTTTGCCGACGCGTTCCTGGAATTGCTCGATTTTGCGGCCGAGCCCGGTCCGTCGGGTCTTCGTATTCTCGACGTGGGGACGGGGCTTGCCAGAATTCCGATTTCAATCTGCCGACAGCGGCGAGATGTAAATATCACGGCGATCGATCGCGCGCCGGCCTTGCTTGCCAGCGCCAAAAATCAAATCGAGCGGGCAGGGCTGGCCCGCAGAATCGAGCTGCAACAGGCCGATGCCGACTCCCTGCCGTTTGCCGACGGTACGTTTGACGCTGTCATTTCCAACGGGCTGATGCACCATCTGCGGGATCCGGTCGCTGTGCTTCGTGAGATGCGGCGCGTGCTGGCGCCGGCCGGTGTCTTGTTTGTTCGCGACTCGCTGCGACAACGCGATTTCGAGCGCGTCACGGCCGCGCTCAAATCCGCTGGCTCCCCTGCCACAGTTCTGCCCGCCGCCTGGAGCTTACCGGAAGCCCGGAACCTGGCCCGCCTTGCTGGCGTGCCGTCCCATTGGGTGCGTGCTGCCGGCCCGCGACACTGGATGATCGCCGGAACAAACAATGGTTAGCCGCGGATGAACGCGGATTGAACACGGATAAGGAAAGACAGGAAAATAAATTCTCGGCCTGCGGTTGCAACTCGGGCAGGGCCGGTCGGACGATGATTTTCCCGTCCCTGATATTCCTGTCCTCCCCGTACCATCATCCGTGGGATTGCCACGCTATCCGTGGGCTCAACCGTATACGCCGGCGAGCTCATGATTTGTGGCATGTATCCGTCCGTGGCCCGGTTTTTTCGGAAAGCAATCGCAGCACTGCGCCGGCGTTGAATTCCGACGAACGCCATCCTACATTTCGTGCCATGCTCCCGCGCATTCTCGAACCGGAGGTCATGGATTCAGCGGAAGAGGCGATCGACTACGATGAGATGGACCATTCGCAGGTCAATCGCCTGTTCGCCGATGATCTTCTGGCATTGTGTCCGGCCCCGGCTGCAGGCATGACCCGGCAAGTTCTCGACGTCGGGACCGGGACGGCCCAGATCCCGATCGAGATCGGGTGCCGGCGGGCTGACCTGAAGATCACGGCCGTCGATCTGGCGGCACACATGCTGCAGCTCGCCCAGCGAAACGTCATCCGCGAGAATTTGTCGGGCCAGATCAAGCTGGAGCAGGTCGACGCGAAGGGGCTCCCCTATCCAAACGCCACGTTTGACGTCGTGATCTCGAACAGCATCGTGCACCACATCCCCGAGCCCCGTACCGTCATTCGCGAAATGGTGCGAGTCCTCAGGCCGAAGGGGACGTTGTTCGTGCGCGATCTGCTGCGCCCGCCGGACATCGCCACACTCGATCGGCTGGTTGCGACGTACGCGGGAGAGGCCAACGACCACCAGCGAAAGATGTTTCGCGAATCGCTGCATGCGGCGCTCACGCTTGATGAGGCCCGCGAACTGCTGCGCGATGCAGGCCTGCCCGCCGACAGGGTCACGCAAACGAGCGATCGTCACTGGACGATTGCGTCGCAGCAGGTGTAGTCGCGGCCAAACTTTGGCCACAGCAGCAGCGACGCGTGTCGTCGCCCAGTGTCAAACTGTGACGGCTGTGCCGATTTTCAGGAAAGTTGCTCGAGAAAACCTCGCATCTCGCCCTCGGCATGGTCGTCGCCGGCCCGGCGGGCGGCTTCAATACCCCGCGTGAGCACGGGTTTTGCCAGTTCGGCCTGTCCCCGCCCCGCCTGAAGCTGGGCCAGTTGGAAGTAGGCGGGGACGTAGTCGGGCGACGCGGCGAGCATTTCTTCCAGGCGCGAGATGGCGCCCGTGGCGTCTCCCTCGGAGGCCAGCGCCAAGGCCAGCGCATACTGCAGAAACAGGTCGTCGGGCGACGCGGCCAGCATCGCTTCCAGTTTTTCCCGGCGATTCATGTGCGCAAACTCTGCGGGGTATAGCGAAAAATCAGGACTCCGACGGCCTGCCGTAACAGTCGTAGCGGTCGTATCGGCGGCGTGCGCACAGGTCTGTGCGGGCCAAACAAATGGACTTTATGCAATCTTACCGATTGTCGTTTGCGGATGGAATTCCGGGCGTCAAACGGCCCTCCATCCGGCACAAACCCATTCAAATTCCATCTGGGCAATTTGTGCACGGTTCGCGCGGGGCCTTCAAGCAACCCCTGAAGACCAGACGATTTGCATTTTCGGAGTTTCGCAAATTCGCGCTCCGATTTGCAGGATTGCCGCCGCCGGACTGACCGGCACGGCGAACCGACGTTCGACAACCCGCCTCGCCAACGAAAAGACCCCCCGTATGCGAACGTGGACCATCAGCCTGGCGTTGTGTACGGTTCTGTGGCTCAGCTCGCCGGGTCAGCCGGCGCCTGCATCTGACGTTCGCGAAACAGCGGCGGTCAGGGCGGCCGAACGGGCCCAAAAATCAGTGGCCAATATCCATAGTGAACGCACCTCGACCCGCGAGCGCGACAACGACGGCACCCCCGGCCGCAAGGTGAACGGCATGGGGACCGGGATCATCGTCGACGAGCGCGGCTACATCCTCACCAATCAACACGTGATCTCGGGTGTCGATTCGCTGCGCGTGACGCTGTGCGACGGCAGCACCTACACCGCTGAAGTCATCTCGCACAACGTCAAGCAAGACCTGGCGCTCATCAAGATCAACGCCAGCCGCCCGCTGCCGGTCATGCCTCTGGGGACCTCGTCGGACCTCAAATTGTGCGAGACCGTGATCGCCATCGGCAATGCGTTTGGCTACGAGCATACGGCCACTATGGGGATCATCAGCTCGCTGTCGCGCGACGTGGAAGTCAACGAGCATCAGTCATACAAGAATCTGCTGCAGACTGATGCCAGCATCAATCCCGGCAACAGCGGTGGTCCGCTGTTGAATCTCGACGGCGAGGTCGTGGGTGTCAATGTCGCAATTCGCGCCGGCGCCCAGCGCATCGGGTTTGCGATTCCGATCGACGATGCCCGCAAGTATCTCGCCGGCCTGCTCGACATCGGGCCGCTCGACAAAACATTTCACGGACTCATTTCGCACGACGTCAAAACCCCCGAACAGCGGAAACTGGTGGTGGATTCGTCCGAGCCTGACAGCCCGGCGGCCGCCGCCGGTTTCCTGCCGGGGGACGTCGTGACGAAGGTGGGGCCGATCTCGGTTCACGATCAGGCCGACCTGGAACGGGCCTTCCTCGGCCACTCGGTGGGCGCGCCCGTGGACGTGATCGTGCTGCGTAACCAGGAAGCGGTGCCCCTGACGGTGAAGCTGGCGCGGATCGACGAGTCGCGCCTGGCCCGGATGCCGAAACCCGCCGTTCGCGCCCCGGTGAACCGACCCCGCGCCGCGACCGCCGAAGAGCTCATCGCCGCGAAATGCTGGGAGACGCTGGGCCTGCGGCTCGAAAAACTCAGCAAGAGCAATTCGAAACAGCTCGATCCGTTCCGCGACAAGTATCGCGGCGGGATGCGAGTTGTCGACGTCAAGCCGCGCAGCGCCGCCGCCGACTTCGGCATGAAGAAAGGCGACGTTCTCGTGGGGTTGCACGTCTGGGAAACGGTTCGCTGGGACGACATCAACTACATTCTCAATCAGGGCAGTCTGATCCACGGCACCGACGGCATGAAGTTCTACGTGGTCCGCGGGCAGGAAGTTCTGTACGGCAACTTGCGGATCGCCACGAGCCAGAAGTAGACTTGGGGCGTCTGTGAACGCCTCGCCCCACGAGTTCGACTTCATCTCTCATGTTCGCCAGCGTGCAGCGTCGCATCCCCGGCTGGCGCTGGGCATTGGCGACGACGCGGCTCTGGTGCGGTTCGCCAAATCCGACGGTTGCCTGGTCACCGTCGACATGCTCATGGAAGGGGTCGATTTTACGATCCCCCCGGCGACGGCGCGGCAGATCGGCTGGAAATCGCTGGCCGTCAACCTGAGCGATCTCGCGGCCATGGCCGGTAAACCGGTCGCCTGCGTCGTCAGCGTGGCGCTTCCCCGCCGCGGCGGCTTCGAGCTCGGACGCGGACTGATGGAAGGGATTTCCGAGTGTTCATCGCGTTTCGACGTGGCCCTGGCCGGCGGCGATACGAACACTTGGGACGGGCCCCTGGTGATCAGCATCACCTGCCTGGGGGACCCCGTCCCGCCGGGACCTGTGCGGCGCAGCGGCGCTTTGGCCGGTGACTGGATCATGGCGACAGGCGAGTTTGGCGGCAGCATCACCGGCAAACACCTCAACTTTACTCCCCGCGTTGCCGAGGCTCTGGCGCTGCACCACACCGCAAGCCTGCACGCCATGATCGACGTCAGCGACGGATTGGCCGCCGATCTCGGGCACATTCTCGAAGAAAGCCGCGTCGGCGCCGTGCTCGACGAAGGGCGAATTCCAATCTCTGGTGCTGCCCAGGCGGCCGCCGACGGACGCACTGCGCTCGAGCATGCACTGGGCGATGGCGAAGACTTCGAGCTGCTGTTTACCGTGTCACCAACCGACGGCCAGGCGTTGTTAAAGAGCCCACCGTGCGAAGTGCGACTGTCTCACATCGGCGAAATCACGGCAGGTGTCGAATGCCTGCTGCGCACTCGCGCCGGCCACGTTGTCCCGTTACCCGCCACCGGCTGGAAGCACGGCTTCGAGTAGGTCACGCTGGAAAGCCTGACCTACTCAATTGCACTCGGCCACGAGCGGGCCGGCGAGTTCTTCGAGATAGAACAGCCGGCCGGGCTGGGTCGGCATGTAGGTCGAGGGGATCCAGGGGCTTGGCTCGTGGCGCAAGGTCATCCACAGGCTCAGTCCCTGCCACATCATGCCGCGCGAAAGCGTGCCGTCTGCCCCGCCGATAATCTTATCGGCCTTGAGGAATAGACCTGGGCCGATCGTGTTGGCGTACGCGGGTACGAGCGTCGTGCGGCTCTTGAAGCTGGTGATCGCGTTCTGCTCGATCGTGAGCGGATGCAGCCGGGCGCCCAGCCGGTGCGTCTGCTTCTTCCATTCTGCCTCCGACGAGAACTCGCCGGCAAAATGCGGCTCCCAGAACGCAATGTGACAGACGCGGCCAATGCCGAAAATGACGGTCAATTTCGCCCCCGCCGCGCGCAGGTCTCCGAGCCGCTCGGCGTAGGTCGGCAGAACTTTCTTGAGGGCGAAGTGCCGCTGTTTCGGCGGAACCGTCAGTTTGCCGAGCGGGCCGTAGAATGCCTGCTGCATCGCGTATTGAAACGCTCCCGGATTGTTCGGCGGGAGCGTGTTGCCTTGCGCGTCGCTCCATTCATCCATGTTGAAACCGTACACGTGATCGCACGGGACGCCCCATTCGGTGAGGAAGTAGACCGCCCAGCGGTACATTCCCATGGGGCCGACGGGCAGAATCAGGGCCAGCTTTTCGCCGGCATCGCGGCTGTTCCGAATGGTCTGGGCAATTTCGTGCCCCATCATCGTGTCGAAATCGGCGTACGTCTGGCAGGCGACCGGTTCGAATTTCCGGTGCCACCACTTCTGTCGTTTTGCGATCATGTTTGGATCAGAATCGACGCAGGCGTCGATCTTCTTGAGGTCCCACCCCGCGGGAAAGAACCCCTCCATCAGCGATCCCGAAATCGTCGTCAGCAAATCCATGTTGTCTCCTCGTGAGCCCGGCATTCTTCAATGCGGTCGTGTCATACAGCGATCCGCGCAGCAAACCGTTGTAACGCAGGTCGCCTGCAATGTCGAACGAGCCGGGACTAAGCCACCTTTTCCTGCGGATAACCACTTAAGCAGGCCGAAACCTTCGGCAATGAATCAGGGAGCCACGGATGAAATACGGATAAGACACGGATACGAAAAAAGTTTTCATCCGTGTTCGATCCGTGTTTCATCCGTGGCTCAATTCCAGAACTCAAAATAGGTGAAATGTGGGCTGTGGCGTATTGGTACTCCTCTTGACACAAAACGCCTTGCGGCGTATGCCACTCAACTCCCCTCCCTCGATTTCTTGCCAAATTCAGCAAGTGCACGCGTCGTCGTGCCATTATTCCGCATTCCAAATCCCGCACTCCGCATTTCCCGACTGTGCGTAACTTCCTGACACAATTCGTGTTGTGTGCAGCCGTCAGCGGCCTGCTGACGGGCTGCGCGGGCCTGTCGGGCGGTGAATCGTCGTGGAGCCGGTTCGAGCGCGAGCATGTGTTTGTTGCGGCGAAGTACCCGGAAGGCAACTGGAAACCCGCCGCCTACACGTTTGAAGACGTTTGGTTTCACACCGCAGACGGAACGCGGCTCAATGGCTGGTATGCCCCGTGCGAGAATCCGGCGGCTGTCGTTCTGCTGGCGCATGGGAACGCAGGCAACGTCACCAACGTCGCACCGCTGCTGAAACGGCTGCGTGATCAGCATCACGTTTCGGTCCTGGCGTTCGACTATCGGGGCTACGGGAAAAGCGAAGGTCGGCCCGACGAACCGGGCATTCTCGAAGATGCGCGCGCCGCCCGGTCGTGGCTGGCAAAACGGGCCAACGTTGATGAGCGCGATATCGTCCTGATGGGACAGTCGCTCGGCGGAGGTGTGGCGGTCAACCTCGCGGCGCACGACGGGGCGCGCGGTCTGGTTCTGATCAGCACGTTCACGTCGCTGCCGGACGTTGCCGGGCATCACTGGCCGATCGTTCCCGCCGGCTGGTTCATGCACAACCGGCTGGAGTCGATTTCCAAGATCGACAAGTACGACGGACCCCTGTTGCAGGTTCACGGCGACAAGGATCGGATCATCCCGATCGGGCAGGGCGAAAAGCTGTTTGCCAGGGCGCACGAACCCAAACGGTTCGTCGTCAGCCACGGGGCCGACCATAACGACCCGCTGCCGGTGGAGTTCGATGGGGCGCTCGACGAGTTTCTGGCCTCGCTGCGGCCCGCAAAAGTCCTGCCGCAGCCGAAGCGCTGGCATGCCGCCGGCGCCGGCGGCTGAGCGCGGGCATCGGGTGGTAGCCGAACTCGCCAGAGTTCGGGCCCATGCTGACTTCTGAATTGCGACTTGTCTCGAATCGCATTTCTTGGTGGAAAGAGATCGGCTCGTAGAACTCGCGCGGGCCGTGTCGCTATAATGCGACGGGCCAGAATCGGCCGACTTTCCGTGCTCCAACTCAACCGCCAATCTGTGAAAGCGTTCGCATGGCCGATCATCCGGTCTCGCTCGAGAACATTTCCTACCGTCGCCTGTTTCCGTGGCTGCACCTGGCGCGCGCCTTCTGGATTGCGGCCGACTTTCGCAAGCTGATCCTGGCGGCCGCGGCCCTGATGCTGGTCTCCGCGGGGTCACTCGGTTTTGATCGGCTGCCTTTTGCCTCGCCTCGCGCCAGCAGAAACGAGGCCGCGTACAGCGACGCCCCGCTCTGGCCCTGGCAGCGAAATCTGGGTTACGAGACGCCCGCCGGTGTGGGCCGCCTGCCGATCGAAGAGGCGCTGACATCTCCCCGCGAAACGCTGCTTCGCGCCGCCTCGAATTGGCAGATCGTGCTGTTGCCGATCCGCGACGTTCTGGGACATGCGCCGGTGCTGTTTCGAGGCGATGCCCGTCTGCCGGAACTCGCCGACGCGGCCACGCGCCTGTTGTGGAACCTGATCGTGTGGTCGATTTTCGGGGGGGCGATCTGCCGGATCGCGGCCTTGCAATTTGCGCGCAACCAGCAGATCGGAATGGGGGGGGCGCTGGCGTTTTCGCTGAAGAAATTCCTGGGATATTTCTCGGCGCCGCTGATGCCGCTGGTCGCCGTCGCGCTCCTGTGGCTGTTGTGCGTGATTGGGGGCGCAATCGGCCGCATTCCCGGCGGCGTCGGCGAGATTCTGCTGGGAGTCCTGTGGGGGCTCGAGTTGTTATTCGGGTTCCTGATGTCAATCGTGCTGATTGGAGTGTCGCTGGGCTGGCCCCTGATGTTCGCCACGATCAGCGTCGAAGGGACCGACGGCTTCGATGGCCTGAGCCGGGCGTACAACTACGTATTTGAGCGGCCATTGTACGTGCTGTGGCAGGTCGTGCTGACGATGGCCTACGGGTCGCTGGCGATATTCTTGGTCTGGTCGCTGTCGCAGTTACTCACGCAACTGGCCGTGTGGGGAGTGTCGTGGGGGCTGGGGCATCCGGCGACCGCGGGTCTGATCACCGGCTCGCCCGAACTCGTGTTTCAAGGCGGAGCGGCGCCGGGTCTCCAATCCGGCTCGACGGGTTCCGTCATCGCCATCGTCTGGATGAACGCCCTGGCGCTGCTGGTCGTGGGGTTCGTCTATACCTTTTTCTGGTCCTCAGCGACGATCGCGTATTTCATCTTGCGGCACAGCGTCGACGCGAACGATTTCGACGAAGTCTATATCGAAGACGCCGAAGAGAAAGACGAATTGCTGCCGCTGGTCGGAACAGCCGCCATGGGCGAAGCGGGGAATCCACCGGCGCCGGCCGCACCGCCGGAGACCGCCGCCGCCGACAAGCCGGTCGATCTCACGCCCTAAGCATCAATCGCGATTCAGCTCATCGAACAGCATGCGGTAGTACCGCATCACGCGCAGCACGTCGGGCGTGGCGGGGCTCTCCGACAGGCAATAACCGTCGTAATCCTGCTTGCGCAACAGGGCGAACAGCTCCCGATACGGATACGGGTCGTACAGGTCGTGAATGTGCACCGTCCGGCCGAGCTTGTTCTTCACCAGGTTGAAATTGCGGGCGATCGAACCGTCGACCGTTTCCGTGGGGTTGGAATTCCAGCACACGACGACGGCCTCGTGGTCGGCGGCGGCCATGATCTGCTTCATCACCTCGAGATCGCTCGTTCCGCCGCCGTGAACTTCGACGCGGATCTCCTGGCCAAATCCGACGGCGAATTCACCGCATTCTCGCAGTGCCTTGCCGATCCGGTCGATGGTCTTGGCGCGGTCTTCGCCTTTCACGAGGCCGTTGGGACGAACTTTGACCCCCGTCCCCCCCAGGTCGTGCGACAGCTCGACGAATTTCCTGGTCAATTCGATGTTCTGCTGGACGATGCCGTGGTCGGCGTTGTGGAATTCGCACGCCGTGCCGGGCCCGACGAACTTCACCGGCGAATCGTCGAATCGCTTGCGGACGTCGCGCCGCTGATCTGGTGAAAGGGTGGGCTCGACTCCATGTTTGTGGGTCGTGCGCAGCTCGACTCCCTCGAAGCCGGTGTCGGCGCAGTTCTTGATCAGCGTGGGGAGGTCCCACTCGGCCCCCCACATGTAGGTCACGATGCCAAGTTTCATGGTGTGCTCCGCTTGCGATTCCATGCGAAACAAGATTGTTCAACCGCGACCCGAAAACCAGTCAAACCGCCATCAGCTCTTGCACGGTGATCAGAATTTCCAACTGGTCGAACTTCTTTTTCAGGCGCTGTTTGAGGCGCGCGAGGTACTTCAGCAGATCATCCACGGTCTCGTCGCGAAAATCCATGAGGGTGAAGACGACCACGCGTTCTTCATAGACGTCTTCGCCGAAATGCCACGCTCCCTGCAGCGGGAACTGGCGCTGGGTCGAGGTCACGCCACCGAATCGTGCCCGTAGCTCAGTCTGCAGGCCGAGGTACTTGGAATCTGCGATCGACCGCCCGTCGTTGTACTCGAGTGGCAGGTAGATTTCGACGCGTCTAACGGGCCGAGGCACGGCGCGCGCCCTGCTTGCGATTGGGTTGCGGCTTGACAACCTCGTAGGCGACCCCCTGCGCGGCCAGAAGCTGGATGTGCTCGGGCAGAACTTCGTAGACGGGGTCGGCGGCCACGAGCCGCACCGGCGCGATTTCAATCATCGCCCGCCAGGCCTTGCCCCATTGCTGTTTCGGAATGCGTACGGCCGGCATGTGCAAGGTCTCTCGTGCCCGGGTGACGGTTGATGACCGATGATACACGGGTGTCCGACCGGCCGCAAACTCATTACCAGCGGAACAATGCCGTGCCCCAGGTGAGGCCGGCGCCGAATCCGCTGAGGAGCAGCGTATCGCCACGGTGGATGCGGCCGGCCTGGAACGCTTCATCGAGGGCGATGGGAATCGATCCGCCCGACGTATTTCCGTACTTCTGCAGGTTATTGAAGACCTTGTCGCTGGAAATGCCGAGCTGTTCCACCGCCGAGTTGATGATGCGGATGTTGGCCTGGTGCAAAACGTACAGCGACACGTCGTGCACGCTCATTCCGGTCTTGGCCAGCACGAGGTCGATCGTGTCGGTGACGAGGTTCACTGCCCATTTGAAGACGTTGCGGCCGTCCATCCGCAGGTATTGCAGACCGGCATCGAGGTCGGCGTGGTTCGGCGGCCGGCGCGAACCGCCGCTGGGCCTGTCAAGCAGAGATCCGCCGCTGCCGTCGGCGCCCATCTGGTAGCAGAGCAGCCCCTGGTGCGGATCACCCGCCGCGAGAAGCACCGCGCCTGCGCCATCGCCAAACAACGGAGCCGTCCGCTGGTCCAGCGGGTTGGTGACGCGGCTGTTGCAGTCTCCGCCGATCACCAGCGCCAGCTTGCTGTTCCCGGTGGCGACGTACTGCGCGGCCGTCACCAGTGCGTACATGAACCCGGCGCAGGCCGCCTGCACGTCGACGGCGGCTGCATCGAGGTCGAGCTTGTCCTGCACGATGCAGGCGGTGGACGGAAACGAAAAGTCCGGAGTGAACGTGCCCACGACCACCAGGTCGATATCCATCGGGTTGACGCGTGCGGCGCGAATCGCCTTGCGGGCCGCTTCGGCGCACAGGTCGCTCGTCGCCTGCTCGGGGCGCGCCTGACGGCGCGATTCGATCCCCGTGCGCTGCGTGATCCAGTCGGCATCGAAGCCGAACCGCGCGGCCAGCTCGGAATTCGTGACCACGGTTTCCGGAACATACGAACCGCACGACACGATCTGCACGCCTAAGAGCGTGCGTGTGCGGCGGCTGAAGCGCCGACCGCCCGACGTGGCGGGTGTGCGCTGCGGTAGTTCACGAGGAGCGGGCACAGGCGGACTGGAATGAGCCGGCGGGGCCGACACGGCCACGCCGTGGGAAATGTTTTCGAAAGACATGAATCCGAATCCACGGGGAGTCGCATGACGGCAATCGATGCCGTCACCAAACCGCAAAACTCCTCAGCCAGTTTGCGCGTTGACCCGCGCGCAGACTGCCTCAGAACGAAACCTTTGCGTCTCCCTGGGGCGGCCACCCCAGCCTCCCTGTGGCATGCACCACGTTGGTGCACTGTGGCCCCAAGTCGCCCTAAGTATATCCATCGTGTCCAATTCCTACTAGCGAAATTCCGCCGCTTTCCGCGCGGAATTCCCGTCTCCTCAAACAGTTCCACCGGCACAGTTGCAGCGTTCTGCAAAGCCGTCACAATTTGGTGAGCCCGACTTGTGTCGATCGTTGGCGATCCTGCGATTCCGGTTTGCCAAGCTGGGTAAGTTGAATCTGGCCGACAATCGCAAATATCCCATCTTAACACGGCGATTTTCGCAGGAGGCTCCGTCGAATGTGCCTGCTTGGATTGGCATTTCGAGAATCGCCCGAGTTCCCGATTCTCGTGCTCGCCAACCGTGAGGAGTTCTACGCCCGCCCCACGGCGTCACCGCAGATTTTTCCGCGGGAAGGGGCTGCGCCCGCCTGGATGGGGGGGACCGACCTGGTCGCCGGAGGGACTTGGCTCGGCGTCAACGAGCTGGGAATGGTTGTCGCCGTCACCAATCGCCCCAAGACCCAATTGCCCGAAAATCCCCCCTCGCGGGGGCTGTTGTGCCGCCGCCTGCTGGCGCACTATGCCACGGCCAGCGCTCTCGAGCTGGCCCGCGACGAGCTGCAGGCGAACAAGTATGCCGGGTGCAATCTGCTGATCGCCGACCGCGAGACGGCGTACGTCGTGGAAGCGGGGGACGAGTTGAAATTGACGCAATTAACGCCTGGCCTGCACCTGCTCACGAACGCCGAGCTCAACGCGCCTGACGACCTGCGGATTGCGCGCGTCAGGCGAGAACTGGCGCAGGCGAGATCCGGCGCGCCGGCCGGTTGGTTTGAAAACGCCGAACGGATCTGCCGGCTTTCAGGCGACGGGGGGGAAGTCCCGATCTGCCTCGTCGGCCCCGACCGGGGGACTGTTTCTTCGACAGTGATCGGGCTGGGACGCGATCTGTTCGACTCGCGTTATCTCTACGCGCCTGGCCCGCCGCAAGTCACTCCCTACGAAGATTTCACGCCGCTGCTGAAACAGCTTCTGGCGGGTTGGGCCGGGTTGGGGACGGCAGGCCCGCCGGACGCCGTGTCATCGAGCGCGAAGACTGCGCCACGCTCTGTGCCCGACATTGAACCGCCCGACAATTCCCCCGCGCGGCGCGCCATGCGGCAGAACCTGGAGGCCGGGGGCGTAGCACTGCAAGTCCCCGATCTGCCGGCCGATTCCCCGTACCGGATACTGCTGCGCGGCCCGTGGCAGTCGGAACCTTTGTCGCGGGCGACGCTCAATCCCGATGGAACCGTGGCCTGGTCGCAGCTCGATCTTCCACCGCATGGAACCGTGCGCCTCCCCGCGTTCTGGCAAGAGCTGTTTGGCGCGTTTCGCGGACGAGTCCGCTTTCGGCGGAAGTTTCACCCGCCTTCCAACATCGCGGCCGAAGATCGCCTGGCGATCGTGTTTACCGTCGTCGGCGGCGGCGGGGAAGTGGCCCTCAACGGAAGTCCATTGGGACGCATCGAGCCAGGCAGTGCTGCGACCCGGTTCGACGTCACGGGGCGGCTGATGACAAACAACGACCTCTCGGTCGACCTCGAATTCATCGATTTCTCGCCCGCGCCCCCACCCGGCGGCCTGTTCACCCCCGTCGCCCTGGAGATCATGTAGGTCAGGCTTTCCAGCCTGACAGCGCTGGGCTGTCGTCGAAAGAAACGGGTTGCGGGCCACCGGACTTGGCGTTTCGCGAAAGAATTTGCGTGACGCGGCACCCAATTCGTGGCTGTGTGTCGTCAGATTATTGCCGACGCACACGGTGCCGGCTTCAGGGCTGGATGTCTTTCGATTCTTTCAGGCGCACATTGCCATCAGGCTGGAAAGCCTGACCTACTTCCGGTCGGGCAAGCGCAGATCTTCAGCCGGGATGGCGACGTCGAGCCCTGCTTCGGGAACCGGCAGCTTGAGCGTCCACAGGATTCCCTGGGCCACCATCCGACGATACGACGGCTGCTCCCAGTTCTTGTGGAAATGCAACCCGCTGAAGCCGAATGACCGACCCTGATCGGGCCGTTCCCAGGCCCAGGCGACGGGGTGCGATTCCTCTTCGATCCGCACGCGGAGCAGGGGAGTGACCGATCCCTCAGGACGGGCAAATTTCAGGCGATAATAGAATTCCTCTTCGACCGTCACCGGGCCCACGCCGGTCATGATCGGGTGCGCTGGCGCGGCGATTTCGGTCGTCGCCGTAACCACGGCGTATTTTCGATCGGGGCCGCCATGGCAGCCGCCGAAGAGCTTCACGTAATTCTCGACGTACTTTGCCTCGCGGCAGCCCATCGCCCAGTGCAACCCGACCAGGCCCCCGCCGCGCGCCGCCAGGCGCTCGAACGCGGCCAGGCGCTCGGCGTCTTGCTGAATCCATTTTGCCCCTTCGGACAGGAACAGCACCGCACCATCAGCCCGATCGAGCAATTCAGGCCCGGCGGCAAACGGCTCGTCGGCAGGGACGATTTCAGCGCGCAAGCCCCCGACCTGGTCGAGACACTTTTTGACGACCGCGAGACCCGCCAGGTACTCGTGCGTCTTGAACGGATGCCCATCCGGCCCCTGACCAAGCAGCAAGACCCGCTTCGGCTCAACCGCTGATGCGAACCCGCAAGTCAGCACAATCACGAGCAGCGCCACGAGGGAAATCGACACCCGCCTGCACTCTGAACCGGCAGGGGCCTCGCGCGTCGCTGTGTGTGTGTTCATAGGTTTATCCCGAATTCTTTTGCCGAACCCCCGAATTATGCACGAAATCCCCCGCGCGCCGCCACTATTAAAGGCAGGCGGCGACTTCGCCGCATCCTCGAACTTGCCCAGTATTGATATCCAATCCCGAGCTGATCCGACCTCGGGAAATTAACGCGGAGCCCTGCAAATGCGTCTGACCCTCCGAACCCTCCTGGCGTATCTCGACGACATTCTCGAACCGGCCCAGGCCAAGGAAATCGGCGACAAGCTCAATGAGAGCAGTTTCGCCTCGTCGCTGGTCAGCCGGATTCGCGAAGTCATGCGGCGGCGGCGGTTGACGGCGCCTACCCTTTCCGGCCCCGGAGTGGGGATCGACCCCAATACGGTCGCCGAGTACCTCGACAACACCCTGCCTCCCGACGGCGTCGCCGACGTCGAGAAGATCTGTCTGGAATCCGATGTGCACCTCGCGGAAGCCGCGGCGTGTCACCAGATTCTGACGCTGGCGCTGGGCGAGCCGGTGGAAGTGGCCACGCAGACGCGCGATCGCATGTACGCGCTGGGGCCTGCGGCCTCGAAGGTGGTGTTGCCTCCGTCGATCGCAACACGCGGCGAGTTGTCGGAAGAATCCCTCGACGACGTTCTGAGCCAGGCCCAATCGGCTTCGGCCAGTCCGCGGAACGGCCAGCACGTCGTCACACCGGCGAAGAAGTCCGAGATTCCCGATTATTTGCGGTCGGGATCCAATGTGAAGCGGATGCTCGGGTACGTGATCGCGCTGGTCGTCCTCATCTGCTGGGGCGTCACCGTCATCAAGAATTCGCCATTCCAGGGGGGCGCGAACAAAGACACGGCCTCCGGCACGGGGGGAGTACAAGTCGCGGCTGCCAACGTCAATAAACACGTCGACGACGAAGGGGGACCCGACGGCCAGATGGAACCTGAGTTCACGGGCCAGAAGAATACGGACGTCGACGCAGACGAATCGCCGCGCGGGGTGAAGCGATCAACCTCCGACGTCGATTCGGCGCTGACGACCGACGAACAGCCCTCGCCGCCGGTCGAGCCGAAGGGGACCGCGGCCAAAAACCGGCGCGACACGGCGAGAACACATTCCGATGAGCCGAAGCCGGCCATCGGACGTGAAGACGATTCCGTTCCGCCGGCAGCCGCGCCTGTTGTGATTTCGGCGAAGTACGTTTCAACGGAAGGGGTAGCGCTGCATTATCTGCCTCGCGAGGAGCGCTGGTTCGTGCTGCCTCGCGGCGCTCAGGTGATCGCCGGCGCCAATCTCGCCGTTCCCGAGCCGTTCCAATGCCAGCTCGAACTCGACGAACACAAGGGGCTGGTGACGATCATGGGGCATTCGGTCGTGGAGGTCACCCGACCGACCGCCGACGGCCGGTTCGGGCTCGACCTGCAGCGCGGCCAGTTTATCGTCCGCGGGACGGGCTCTGCCGAAGACGGGCTGGCTCCCTTGAACCTGCGGATCGGCGTTGCGGGCGAGCTGTGGCGGCTCGAGCTGCAATCCGGCGCTACGTGCGGCCTGATGCTCAAGCCAAAAGAACCGTCGAAGCTCGTCGAGAATCCTGACCGGAATTCCTACGAAGGGGCGTTCTACGTCGTGGGCGGGATTGCCGTGATTACCGATCCCGTCGGTCAGGCGCACGAGATCAAAGGCCCCGACTGGCTGGAGCTGCCCCTGGCCGTCGCCGACGCCGACGGGAAGCTGCCCAAGAAGCGCCCGCTGCTGGTCGTGCCGAACTGGATGGGACCGCAAAAGCTCAGCTCGACGCTCCAGAGCAAGGCCACGGTATTCGAAAAGAAGTTCGCGCTCGACGAAGCGGTGGAGCTGACAGTCCCCGAGCTGGCCGCCGATGCCAATCCGCTGATCTCCCACATGGCGACCGAATGCCTGGGACTGATCGAGGCGTATGGCCCGCTCGTCAGCGTGCTCAGATCGCAGCACGTCGAGGCCCGGAAGGCGGCAATCACCGAGCTGCGCTTGTGGCTCCCCCGCCATCAGGACAATAAGGAAATGCTCAAAGCCGAGCTGGCGAAGCGCTTTCCGCCGGAAGACGCCGACGTCGTGTATCGGCTGCTGTGGGGCTTCGAGATCGAAGATGCGCGAAACAAGCAGACGTCGACGCAGCTCATCGACTGGATGGCCGACCCCGAGCTGGCGATCCGTGAGCTGGCGTTCTACCAGGTGTACCGTCTGACCGGGAAAACGCGCGATTACCAGGCCGACGCCACGACCACCAAACTGCATTCGAGCCTGAAAGCCTGGCAAGCCGCCGTGAAAAAAGACGGCGGCCTGTTGCCAGTGCCAAAGCCGACGCCCAACCCCCAGTGATCGCCAATTCATTCCACAATTCATCATTATGAGCACCGACACCGAGAAACCACTGACGCAGGAAGAGGCCGATCATCGGCACATGATGGAGCATGCATTCAAAGGTGCTCCCCTTGATCCTGAAGTCGCCAAGCGCGTTCACGAGCGTGCTGAGAAGTTGCGAGAAGACATGCGGAAACGTGGCGTGAAGATCGACGCGGTAGAGCTTATTCGCCAGTCCCGCGAAGAAATATGAAGCTCATCCTCGATGCGTGCGTCGCGATCTCCATGCTGGTCGAAGAGAATGACACGCCTGCCGCGCGCTCTCTTCAGGCGGATTTCCAGAAGAAAATCCACGAATTGATCGCCCCAGACAGCCTTCCGCTTGAAATCGCGCATGCCCTGACCCGTGCAGAGCGTCAGGGAAAGATTGACGTTGGCCAGGGGCAAATCGCATTCGACGACTTTCTCGATCCCTGCCCCACGCTGTACCCGTACTTCGACTACTTGGACCGAGCGATTCGACTGTCGTCGAAGTTCAGGATCGGTGTGTTCGATTGCGTATACGTTGCGCTCTCCGAAGAGCACGGATGTCCGGTGGTAACGTCAGATAAAAGGTTTTTGGAGCTTTTCCCGTCGCTGACGATTTCCCTTTCGGATCTCTGACGTTCCTGCAGGCGAGCACACCAAGTCGAAATGGCCGAGGCGGGACTTGAACCCGCACACCGCTTGCGCGATACGGGATTTTAAGTCCCGTGTGTCTGCCTATTCCACCACTCGGCCGCGATGGAGCGTCGATACGCTTCCAGTGCCTCATCTTATCGGCGGTGGCGGGAAATCGCCAGAAGTTTCGCGGGCTTGATGGCGTGGCTGTTGCGCCCGCGAAATGATCGAAAACGGTCCGGCCCCGCGATTTTTCGCAAAAGATCGGCTGCCTCGTGCGTCTAACTTTGGACTGAATTGCCGGTTGAGTTTTGCTGCGCACGAATTTTGGGAGATGTTCACATGGCAGGACGCATGACGCGACGGGGAGAGGGGAGAAGTGTCTAAGAGAGCGACCGACAAAAGGCGGATGTTCTCCGGATACCGTCCCCCTCTCCTGAGCTCCCCCTCTGCCTGGCCAGGAGAATTCGCCCGACCGGAGCAGGACAGGGAAGAACCGCGCCTCAGCGCGGCGGCGCCGGCGCCGGCGGCGGAGGTGGCGGCGCGAGGCGGGTTGCGAACTGGGGGATCTGCAACAACGGGGTCCAGTTGCCGACCGCGGCGCTCCACAGCAGCGTGCCGGCGTTGACCTGGCCGCTGGCGATGCCTTCCACAATTTGAGTCGACGTGAACGGGCCCTGTGTCTGCCCGCCCACGGCGACGTGCCAGGCGTCAGCGGGGGGCGGCGGCGGAGCGGCGCCCATGCCCGGCATCGCCCGGCCGAGGCCCTGTGCGACATTCGTCGCCATGGCGAAGCCCATGCCCAGGCCGATTCCTTCCCCCGCGCCTCCAGACGGATTGGCGGCGGCGGTCGTCAGCGCCTCGCCCATCTGGTACTGCTGGAATTTGTTCATGTCGCCGATCACGCCCATCTTCGTCCGCGTGTCGAGCGCCTTCTCGACGTCCTCGGGGAACGAAATGTTGACGATAAACAACTGCGGCACGTCGAGTCCGTATTCGTCGTCGACCCGCTCGCAGACCAGCTTGCGGAGCTGTTCCGACATCTCGCGATAGTGTGCCGCCAGATCGAGCGCGGCGATTTTCGATTCGCCGAGCATGTCGGTGAACGCCGTCATGATGATCGACCGCATCAGCTCGCTGACTTCGTCGGCCTCGACGACGCTGTCGGTGCCGACCAGCTCTTTGAGGAGCGCCTTGGGTTCGGTCGCCTTCAGGGCGTAGGTTCCGAATGCGCGCAGGCGGATCGGTCCGAAATCGGCGTCGCGCAGCATGATGGGGTTGGGGGTGCCCCATTTCAGATCGGTGATCTGCCGTGTGCTGACAAAATACACCTCAGACCGGAACGGACTGTTGAAGCCGTACTTCCAGCCCTGCAATGTCGAGAGGATCGGCAGGTTGTCGCTCTTGAGCGTGTAATTGCCGGGCTCGAACACGTCGCCGATCTGTCCGCGATGGACGAACACGGCGAGCTGTCCGGGACGGACGATGAGCTGCGCGCCGTTTTTGATCTCGTTCTGGTAACGGGGAAACCGCCAGACGAGTGTATGACGGTCGTCATCGATCCACTCGATGATGTCGACGAGTTCGCCGCGAAGTTTGTCGAGCAGCCCCATGGTTGCGTCTCCTGTAGCGTGGCCGAAAGGAATTAGCCGAGGTGGATCGAAGGGAGGCCGGATTGGCCGGTGGAACGATTGTATTCTTTACAAATTGCGATAATCAAGCGGCTGGAAATTGCAAGAAATCGGCGGCAAATGAGATAGACTGGGCAAAATATGCCGGCCAGTGGAGGCTGTGCGGGCCAATCGCCGCCAAGCCGCCGGGGTACGCCATTTGCTGGTCCTGTCGTTTTGCAACTTCGTCTGATACAACGAATCGAGCAATGCAGCGGATCACGGAACCGAACGGTTTTTCGAGGTTGCCTGATGAGTCTGGACCTGGCACGAGGGAACGTGGAACGGCGCGGCGGGCGATTCGGATGGATGGTCGTGCTGGCACTCGTGTGCTCTGTCAGCCTGGGGCTGGCCTCGGGGCACGCCGCACCTAGAGCTGCCAAAGAGAAGAAACGCCGCGACAAGGCGACCGACGCGGCCGGCGATTCCAAGCCAGGCGAACAATCAACTGCCGACATCGGGAAGCAATCGGTCGGAACCGGGAAATCGGCCGACGACAAATCGGGGGGGGATAAATCCGGCTCGGCGCTGACGCTGAAAGACGTGATCGCTTTCGCCAAAGAGAGCCGCGCGGCCCTGAAAGACGTGAAGGATTACACGGCCCATTTCAGCAAGACCGAGNNAGACCGAGCGGATCAAGGGGGGCAAGCCCTTTCAGCAGGAGATGGAAATCAAGTTTCGCACGACGCCGTTCAGCGTGTATCTGCTGTACCAGTCTGGTGCAGAGCAGGGGCGACAGGCGATCTACGTCGATGGCAGAAATGGCAATCAACTGCTCGTGAAAGAAGCGAACGGTCTGGGATCGATTGTCCCCGGCGGCGTGTTGCTGAAACTGACCGATCCGCGCGTGCAGAAAGAGAACCGGTATCCCGTGACTCAGATCGGGATCGCCAACATGCTCGAGACGACCATCAGAGACTGGGAGCACGACCTTCAGGTGCCGGGCCACGAGGTTGACGTGCAGTACTTCCCGAACGCGAAGGTGAAGGGGGTGCCGTGCCAGGCGATTCAGGTGACGCACCTGAAGAGACTGAAGGAGCTGAAGTTTTCCAAGAACCGCATCTACTTCGACAAAGAGACGAAGCTGCCGATTCGTGGTGAGCGCTTCGGCTGGCCGGCTCGCGAGGGGGAAGAGCCGCCGCTCATGGAAGACTACAATTACTCGAACGTGAAGACGAACGTGAAACTGACCGACGCGGATTTCAGTCCGGCGCGGTATGGGTTCTGAGAGAAAGTGCCGAACTCGGAATTCGGAGTGCGGAAGGTAGTCATCTCGCTCCGACGAGACGAGGTTTGTGCCTCCGCTGCAAATCGCCACCCCCCGACCGAAATCGCGCCTCGCGCGCAGCTCTGGGATCGACATCCATCTCTCTGCCCTGGGCAATTCGGTATACTGACTGCGCGGCGAACCGTCGCCGTCACGGAAAGACCTAAGGACGAGACTCTCATGAGACGGTCGACGATTGTCGTTTCGGTGCTGGCCGGCGTCGGCGGCGTGGCAATCGTTTCCACGGTCGCGTTATTCGTCTGGCTGGCCTATACGGTGTCGCAGACGATGGGCCGCCCGCGCGCCATGGGCGGCCCGATGTGGGTTGCCCCGTCGGGCGAGATCGCCCAGCGACACGAAGATTACGGAGAGGCCCGCGCGTCGTTTCGAACGAAGCTGCTGCGGGCCGGTCCCTCGCCGCAACCGCTGACCGAGGCAGCGCGAATTCCCGCCGGCACGCAGCAGATCACCTTCCACTCCGGTGAACTGCAGCTTGCCGCGCACGTCGACGTCGCCCCGGCCCACGGGGTCAAGCGGCCTGCCGTGCTGTTCCTGCACGGCGGCTTTGCGTTTGGCGGCGACGACCTGGAAATGCCGCAGCCGTTTCGCGACGCGGGATACGTCGTCATGATGCCCGTGCTGCGCGGGGAGAACGGCCAGCCGGGGACTGTCACGATGTGCTATGAGGAGCTGGACGACGTCTTCGCAGCCGCCGATGCGCTGGCCGCATTGCCTTACGTCGATTCCGAACGTCTGTTCGTAGCCGGGCACCACGCCGGAGGCACGCTGGCGATGCAGGCGGCGATGATGTCCGCCCGGTTTCGCGCCGCGGCAACATTCTCGGGGACTTGCGACGCGCGCTTCGAACACCTGGCCTATACGCCGTTCGACCGCTCGGATCCGCGCGAATTCGAAATGCGATCTCCGGCGGCGTTCGCGACGAGCCTGAAATGTCCGCTGCGCCTGTACTACGGAAATCAGGAACCCTGGGCCGCCACCCCCACTTCAACCACTGTCGATCGCGCCCGGCGGGCAGGACTCGACGTCGACAGCGAGATGGTGCCCGGCAATCACATGACCCACGTTCCTGAAAGCATTCGCCGGGCTGTCGAATTCTTCCGACGCTCGTCCACAGCGGAAGCGACCCGCCCCGAGTAGTCATCTCGCTTTGTCGCGATGACTAGCATAAAAGAACGCCCTTTCGCGGAGCGAAAGGCGACTTTCTAAGCCGATTCCTTCCTCCCGCGCGGCACGAACCGCGCCAGCCAATTGGCCAGCCCGGCCTTTCGGGCGCTGATCATCGCCCCCAGGGCGAACCACACCAGCCCCCACACAAACCATGTCGCGCCTTCCCAGTCGAACATCCGCCGCAAGCCGCCCGCCAGCTCATACAGAGTTCGCCCCAGGAACAAGACCACGTTTGCCAATCCGGTGAAGAAGTACACCGGACTGCATATCGCGTACGCGTAGGCCAGTGTCGCCCCGGCGATCGCCGCTCCAAAAGACGGAGCGCTCCAGGCCGGCAGTCCGTCGACGTAAGCTCCGGGAAACGCCGCCGTGAAAATCGCAGCCGTCACCAGCATCGGCACTCCGGCTCCCCGCAAGCAGCGCGCAAAGGCATCGTCAAACAGTGCGCCAACGGCCAGCACCGCGATCCCCGCCGCCAGTAACGGCATGCCATTGCGATAAACCGTCTCGAACCTCACGAGCAAGTCAGACCGCAAGGCAGCGATCGCGCAGATCGCGCTCGCGAACACGCGCCACGACCGGCGCTGGCGCACTCCCGCGACTCCCTGCACAACCGCCGCGAACCACAGGGCCCACGTTTGCGGCGGGACGACGCCGTCAAGATCGACCGTCGCGCGGCTGACGCACGAAACGATCAAGAGCGCCGCCCAGAACGACTCTCCCGCGTACCGCACCTTCCGCAAACGCGCGTACGCCAGGAAAGCCATGCCGGCAATCACCGATAGCCAGAGGGGCGAACCAATCCGCCCCATGAACCTCGCCAGAAAGTCGGCATAGGGCGCGCTTCCGCCCCGGGGTGTCATCGAAAGAACCAGGCACACGAACGGCGTGACGAGCGCAAGGATTTGAATCCGGCGGCTCCGGGCGACGATGCCGGCTTCGAGCAGCAGCACAGCGACGGCCAGCAGCAGGGGCGCCAGAAAATACAGTCCGAAAGCGCTGTCGAGCCGCATCGCATCATTCAGTTTTTGCATCAGCACGGTGTCGAACGACAGCGACAGCGCGTAAGAACGCAGCCCGGTGCAGATCGTCAAAAAGCCAAACAGGCTCCAGGGAAACCACGGCCACCGCCACGGGGTTCCCGTCTCTGCGACGTACTGCGGCCCGCGCCGAATCGCCGGCAGCAGAGTCAGCAGCACGGCCGCAGCCACGGGCGAGAACAGGTACACGCGCCACACCGCGGCGCTCGTGTCATCCCCCAGTCCCGTGACGATCGCCAGCGGATACAGGAACAACAGCGCCAGGAACAAGTGAAACGGCGCACGGTACAGCACGGGCAGCCGGATCCGCAGGCCGATCAGGAGCGCTTCCGACACGACCGCCGCCAGCGCCAGCCCGATCAACAGCAGGGTTCGCCCCGTCGCCGGCTGGCTCACCAGGACGCCGTCGAATGTCAGCGAGATTTCGACGAACAGCAGCAGCAGAATCAGAAAGATTGAACGAGCGTCATCCCAGACTTTGCCGAAGCGGACGAGAACGAACCCGACAGCAGCCACCAGCACAATGTATCCGCAGATGATCGCCATCAGCGGCCAGGGGTCGAATGGCCCCGCTGCCTGCCGATACCACAACCGCGTGCTGTGCAGCACGAAGGCCACGCTCAACAGATAGAACGGGTTCTGCGTGTACAGAAACCGTGCGATCTGGCGGAAAAACTCGGACGGGGGAGGTGTGACCGGGCGCGGAGCATTCACCGCACCTCGCGAAGCATCGGCGGGAGACATGGCATGCTTCCTGTTCTTTGATGAATATCAAACAGGGCCCACAGCAATGCCACAGGATGTGACGATGCAATTATACGCCGGCAGTTCGGGCTGAATAGCCCCCGCCCCTTTCGCAGGGTGGCCTTCCCAGGCTGCCTTCTCCCACAAACTTCCCACCGCGTGAGAGGGGCCGGGGCTGGGGCGGAACATTATCGATGAACCGTTCGCGTCCCCGACTTCGCACGGCCCGACCCCTGCCGGTCAAAAATATCAACCAACTAGCTGCACAATCTCATTCACCAGCCGGATGAACCGGCTGGGGTCTCGAAACCAGGGCCGAGCAGGTCAGAGACCTGCTCCACGTGGGGCAGGTCTCTGACCTGCCAGGACCTCAATTCCAGGCAATCACAGGCGAAAAACGACGATTCAAGGAGCGCCCGGCGGACGCTTCGCGTGGCGCGGGTCGCTTCGCCGATTAATCCAGCATGATACACCGGCTTCTGGGGCCAATTACCTTCCGGGCCGCGCGCTCGGGATCTCGCCGCAGGCGTGCAGGGCGAGGACGCACCAGGCGGTGCCGGCGTTCGAGATCAGGTGCTGTGTGTGCCACGCTTGTGACGGGGTGAACCAGCGGCCGCTGACCCGTTGATGAGTCTTCAGCCACGCGATCCCCTTCCGCAAGCGCGGGTCGCCGGCGGGTACGCCGGCCTGTCGCAGCACGAAAATCACGAAGCCCGTCGCGTAGCCGTCGCTGGCCAGCGAACTCTTATAGACGCCGTCGCGCCCCACGTAGACGAGAAACTCGGTTCCGAATCCGGCTTCGGCTTTGACTGCGGCACCCCGATCGGGATCTTTCAGCGCGGGGTCTTTCGAATTGTCGACGAGGCTCGCCAGCGACCAGCCGCCGTCGGGGCGCTGTGCCGCCAGCAGACGCGAGACGATTTCGGACTGCTCATCCGACGACAGCAACCGCTCAACCGAGCGCGAGGCCCACAACAGCATCGCGGTCTGATGCAGATCGGCCGGTTTCGTGCCCGACAGATAGCGGCGAATGCCGTCCAGCCCCGCCTGGGCTGCCGGCGTGCGAGCATATTCGTCGGGAGCCATGCCTGCGGCGATCGCCGCCAGCGTGACAGCATAATGTTCATTCAATTTCAGCGGCGGGGTGTCGCGGAAGGGCCAGTCCCAGCCGCCATCCGGGCGCTGGACCGTCCACATCCGGTCGAGTGCCTGCCGCGTCAGGGGATGGAGCTTGCCTGTCGTCTGCCGATCGTTCATCGCCAGGGCGCTGGCAACGCCAATCTCGATGGCGCCCCCCAGGTCTTTGCACGAGTAGGCGGGCATCGCCTCGCGCTGGCCGGCCACGACCTCTTCGAAGAATTGTCTCACTTCTGCAGATTGCGGCGAGAGGGTCGTCAGCGCCGGTCGGGCCATCAGATAGGGCAGCATCGTGTGGCAGGCGGTACAGGCGCGCGACTTCTGCCAGTCGAGCGCCGCCGTGTCGAGCGACCGGGCGGCCTGCTCGAGTGAAAACGCGGGCGCGAGCGGCTCGTCGGCCGAGATTTCGGCCGGCGGTTCGACATTGTCCAGCGTGATCGGTTCGGCTGCGACGTTTCGCACCATGAGCAATACGAGCGCCGCTGCTCCGATTCGGTTCATTCTGTCACTCCGGGGATCGACCTGATCAGGACGAAGCTGAATACCTTCATCACTCCCTAATCGTACCGGCCGGCAACCTGGAAAACGATGATGGCGGATGGAAACGATTGCAACTGGCGTTCAAGACACCTGCCGGTTCACCCGGCAGGTGAATGAGTTTGTTTTGCTAGACGACCGACGCGGGCTACCTGGGCTTTACCGTTGCCAGATCAATTCCGAATACTTCCGCCTGGTCGACATTGCACCATAGTCCGCGTCCGGATCGGTCCGGGTTGCGCGTTTTGAAACCAGCAGGGGCAAACAGGCAGGCCGTTCCAAGTACGCACGAGCAATTCATTCAGGGAACAAAACTCCTATTCACGATAATTCTCGATTCGAACACAAATCGCGAAAAACATCGTGGTTTCTGACCGACAGCCCGGAAGAGTTTGTGATACGTCGAATTGAACTGGCACGCGTTCTGCATCAATCGGCAACCACCGAGCCGAACGGTGGCTCGTGTTTGACCATGAGCGGGACCGCGATCGGGAACTGAAGGCGCGGTCTCATGCGAAACCATAGTTCCACGGAGGATTTCATCATGCACATCGTCGCATCAGACACGCTTGTGGCCGACATCGCCACGGAACTCGAGCTGACATCCACGGAGGCCAGCCTCTATCTCGACGGCCTGCTCGATGACGGCGATGACTTTGAAAGCACGGACTTCGACGACTGATCGAATTCCACAGTTCGAATTATCCAGACCCGAATTGCACAGCCGGATTGCTTCAACGTCAACCTCCGCCTTCGACAAGGGAACACATCATGGAAATCCTGATGACTCAAATTCCGGTGATTGCCGCCGCCGGGTACTCCCTGCTGTATCTGTTGATGGGAGGCGGATTGGGCGGAGCAGTTCTCATTTTCTTCGTGGCCAAGCTGCTCGGCAAATAGACGCGCCGAATTCGCCACGAAGCCCGCGGCAGCTTCGGTGAGCCGCGTTATCCGCGAGGACCAATCCTGCAAGGAGACCTGTCATGGGCACCATTCTGCTGTTGATTCTGATCGTGCTGCTCCTCGGCGCGATTCCCGCATGGCCATACAGCCGCGGATGGGGTTACGCCCCCAGCGGCGGACTCGGCACGATCCTGCTGATCATTCTGATTCTTGTGATGCTCGGCCGAATCTGAGCCGCGGCACGCGATGTGCATCTTTGACTTTCAGCAATAGGGACTGTCCGCCGCGATGTCTGTGTTGGACATCGCCTTTGCTGCGCGGGCGGCCGTCCGATCAATTCAGGGAGAGAGACGATGAACAGCACGACCATGGCCGGCAACTGGAAACAAATGAAGGGCAAGCTCAAGGAAAAGTGGGGAAAGCTGACCGATGACGACTTCACCGTTCTCGAAGGCAAGCAGGAGCAGCTCGCCGGCATTCTCGAGAAACGCTACGGCTACGCCAAAGAGCAGGCGAAGAAGGATGCCGACGAATTCTATCGCAATTGCGGTTGCTGCGGCTGATCCCGCACATCAATGAATTGGTTCTGCTGCCCGAGTTACGTCCGAGCGCCCGGCCCTTTACAGCCGGGCGCTTCATTTTTCGAGACTTGGCGGCGCTGCGGTCAGTCTGAACGTGAGATGCGCACATCGGTTGATTGTGCGACAGAAATCCGGGGCATTGAGTCCCGAAAAATGAATGGCACGTGATGTGCATATTCTTTCACACGGCTCTCTGCATTTCAGGAGATACCACAGGAGGGACATGATGAAACGCCTTACATGGAAATCGATCGCAGCCTTGAGCTGCCTGTTTGCGTATGCGACCGCCGGCCCCGTGATGACGGGAGGCGGCGCGTCGCTCTTTGGAGCAGAAGGGAAGGGGGGCGGCGGCGGCCACCAGGGTGGTGGCGGCCAGCATCAGGGTGGCGGCGGCCCGGCGCCGCACGCACCGGCCGCTCCGCACGTGGCGGCGCCAGCAGCACCGCACGCGCCTGCGGCTCCACACGCTGCCGCTCCGCACGCACCTGCGGCGCCACACGTGGCCGCACCGCATGCACCTGCGGCGCCACACGTGGCCGCACCGCATGCACCGGCCGCTCCACACGTGGCCGCTCCGCGCCAGCCGGCCGCGCCGCACATCGCTGCGCCGCGTCAGCCCGCTGCGCCTCACGTCGCAGCTCCGGCCCAGCGGGCCGTTCCGCACATCGCGGCACCCCCGCAGCGATCAGTTGCGCCGCAAACTCCACGGATTTCTCCACCGGCCCAGCATATTGCACCACAGGTCCCGGCCCAGCCTCGACAGCCGACCGTTAATCGTGCGCCCACACTGACGTCACCAAACGTTGGCGCGAACGTGCGCGGAAATGCCGGCGCGTCCGCCGGGGCGCGCGCAGGCGCGCCGGGTGGCGCGGGCGCGAATGTCCATGCGGGTCCTAATCAACCGGGGCGCGGCAATGCGCCCGGATTGGTCGGTCCAGGAGCAGGCGGAATTCCGCATACGACAAATCGAGTACCAGGAGCAACCGTCGCGCCGCGAACCGGGCCAAACGCCGGCGTGAACGTCAACCCGAACATCGGCGCCGGAGCGCGAGGCAATGTGGGGGCCAACGTCGGCCCAGGAGCCCGCGCCAACGTCGGCCCCGGGGCCCGCGCCAATATCGGAGCCGGCGGGCGAGCCAACGTCGGAGCTGGCAGCCGCGCAGGCATCATGGGCGGAACCGGTGGCACCGCGGCCGCCAACCGCTCGCTCGGCGGAAACCAGATTAACGTTGGCAGCCGCGCCATTAACCTGGCCGGCACCAACTATTCGCCCAGCTTTAACAATCACCCCGGTATCTATAACGGCTACTGGGGCGGCAACTGGGGTGGTACTTGGGGCGGTGGCTGGGGAGGCCCCTTTGGCTATGGATTTGGTGGTTATGGACCGTACGGCTATGGATACGGCGGATACGGGTGGGGCGGCGGCTATTGGGGCCGTCCGTTCGGTTGGGGACTCGCGGGTTGGGGATTGGGAGCGCTGCTCTATAACAGCGGCTACCTCGGCTACTACAACCCGTACTGGGGTGGTGGATATGGCGGCTATGGCGGCTACAACTACGCGCAGCCGATCCCCGTTGATTACGGCAACTCGTACGCAGTTGCCACCAGTTCGGGCACCTCGGTCGACGACATGCTGAATGCGGCCATCGCCGCCTTCCGGCAGGGTGATTACGACACCGCGCTGGACATTTCCAACCAGGCGATTTCGCAATACCCCAGCGACGCCGTGTTCCACGAGTTCCGCGCGCTGGTGCTGTTCGCCAAGGGGGACTTCCGGCAGGCGGCGGCCACGCTCCATTCGGTTCTCGCCATCGGCCCGGGCTGGGACTGGACGACCATGGCACGGATGTATCCTGACATCGCGATTTACACGGCCCAGTTGCGGGCCCTGGAAGGAGCGACGCGGCAGAATCCTGACGATGCTTCCGCTCGCTTCCTGCTGGCGTACCATTACACGACGGCCGGTCATGCCGATGCCGCCGCGGCTCAGCTTGAGCGAGTCGTGCAGCTCGTACCCGAAGACCGCGTGGCGGCCGATCTGCTGCGCATGTTGAGGCCGCCGGCGAACGCTCCGGCGACGTCGCCGGGACAGTCGCCCACGCCGCAACCTCCTGTCGAGAACCCGAACGTCGGGCCGACGAATCCGCCGGTGACCGACACTCCGCAAAACGCTCCGACGATCGATCCAAACATGCTGATCGGCTCGTGGAAGGCGTCTCGCGATGACGGTTCGAGCTTCAGTCTGCAACTGACGAACGACCAGAAGTTCAACTGGAAATTCACGTCACCACAGCAGAAGGTGCAGGAATTGTCCGGGACCTACACGGTCGAAAAGAACGTCCTCGCGCTGCAACAGCAGGGCGGCGGCGCGCTGGTCGGCACGGTCACACCCCAGGCGGACGGCGTCTTCAACTTCAAGATGCTGGGAGGCCCCAAGGAAGACCCGGGCCTGAACTTCACGCGGTAGCGTATCGCGAGAGACAACTACAATTGTCCACCGGGCGGGTGACCCAGCGTCACCCGCCCGTTTTTCGTTGGAGGGCCCTTTCCTTGACCACTCGATCCCAGGCTTTGCCTGGGATCGCACTGCCCGCGAGGCTCTGCCTCGCCTATCGCAAACCTCGCCCGTTCCGGAAAGCCCGTGCCCAGGCCGCTTTTCGACGGCCGCGGCACTGCACAGATCTCCGGCGGATGCGTGAGTGGTGCGAGGCATGGCCGCCAATCGACGCATTCCCCTCTGCAACGTCAACGGAAAAGTAGAATGTCCTTTTTCTACTTTTCGTAAATTCCGGTGCCGTGCCGATGGTATTCTTCCATCAGCGCGTAATCCTGACCGGCATAAAAGAAAACGGTCACGCTGCGGCTGCTTGGAGTTCCGATCTGGACCTCGTAGGGTTGGGAATCATCGCCGGAGTGCCGGAACAGAGCGAAATTCGTCGGAGTGTGCGTGATCTCACCCGCCGGCTCGTCCATTTTGCGGACATGCTGGTGCAGCGTCAGGCGCCCGTTGCGCTGTTTCACGGGGTCGTCGTCGAATTCGAACAGCCGCTCGGTCATTTCGATGCTCTCCGCGCCCCCTTCGGCCGGAACCAGGCTGCGGGAACTGGCGGTGTACCATTTCCGGTCGCCGACCCGGATGACTGCGTCCGGAATGAATTTCTTCTCCTTGCTCACAAAGGCCGTGTGGATCAGGCCATTGTACTCGAGAATGGTGCCGTCGATCGCCAGCGGATACGTTTTCGTCGTGTCGGTCGTCCGAATGTGCGTGTTCGCGCTGTGATGCACGACTGTCTTAAACAGGATTTCAAGCGGCCCATGCTTTGCGCTCGGGAACGGGAAGCGGATGAACTGGTCGGTGCCACGACCAAGGATGTCCCGCCGACCGCGTTGTTCCCACGCCGTGCCGACGAGCAGCGGGCCGATCTCTGGAACCACCTCCGGCAGCAACTGCAGCTTCCACCGTGCTCTGAATTGGGCGAGTCGTGCCGCCGACCGGGGGGCCTTAATCTGCGGGGCGGTCGTGTCGCCCTGATCCGCAGCGGCGGCCGAACGGGTCACGGGTGAGAGGGCCATGTCCGACACGGCGTAGCGGCTTCCCAGTGTGGCGAGGAACAACGCCCTGCTGTCCGGAACGGCGAATGTTTCCGGCAGCGACAGCCGCTCTGGGTCCCCGCGGTAGTCCACAACCGTCACGTCGTCAAAGGCACACGTGATCCGGTCCTTGCGAACCGTAACGGTGACCGTCGATTCCATTTCCGGTACAAACAACGAGCCGCGCTTTGTCGCTTCGTTTTCGTGAACAAATCTGCCGTCGAGGCGCTCCAGACCGCTGACGGTGCTCGCGTGCGCGTCGAGCGCAACCAGAACCTGCCGGGCTCCGACCGGAATCCCGATCGCAAACGTGTTGATCCCGCTGATCCGCCGCACGCGCATCGACAGGATGTATTCTTCGGGCGGGTTGCGCGGCAACTGCAGGAGCGCCACAGGATCGTCCGGCGAGACGATATGCCCGCCGTCGATTCTCCACACTCCCCGGACGGCCAGCATCCCCGGTGCTGCGAGGTCTTCGGTGCACCGACGTTCCAGTCGCGCGACGCGCACCTCCAGTTGGCGAATCCTGGCCGCCAACGCGCCCGGGTCGGTTGATTCGGCTGGCGGCTTGGCGGCGGG
>JACQFH010000400.1 GCA_016200145.1 Planctomycetia bacterium
ACACCGGCCTGTGGGTGGGAGAGCGCGAGAGGCACGCAGGGACGGTGAAAACGCAGTCAGCGGTTCACGCGGCGCTTCGCGCAGGACAGGCGGTCACGACCGCATCGGTGCCGAACTCGCAGACGATCGACTTCCGCGCAGCGGTTTAGTTCATTCTGGAATCATTGTCCGACCCGGCGACGTTCCGGTCACGTGCGGACCGCAATCTCGATTCGACGCAAGTCACGGAGCGTCGAGAGGGCGTTTGGCGTGGCGGGGGTCGTCGCGGTGGTTCAGGACTCGCACAATACCGATGACCCCTGCTGCCGCGCAAAGCATCCCGAGAAATAAGCCGTCATAGACGGGCGCGAGAGCCATGCGCCAAATAAAGACGCCTGTAGCCCCGATTGCCGAGAACGCGAGTACCGGACGTTTCATACCCCGATTGTACCCCGGCGCGATGCGGGAGACGAGCGGAAGTTTGCCATCGACGCTCGTAGCCAATCGCCATTGAGCGTTGACGCCGCGGACGACCGATCCTGACGCGCGACTCACGCGCCATTCGGCCCACGCGAAACATGCATTATTCCGGCTGAAACCAGCGGAAAATGCCTGGATGTCGTCGCGCCCCCGAGGTAACTGTGTGCTCGTTCAACGGCGGAAACCAAAACGCCAGAAGGAGAAACGAGCATGCGAGACTTCAGATTCAAGGCGATCGAATTCGAAACGGCCGGCGACGCCATCCAGCACACCGAAGCCGCGGGCGGCGAGGCCATCCTCCTCGACGCCCGGAATTTCGTGGTGACCAAGGACGAGGCCATCCGCATCGGGGCGGCCGGTATCGAGTTCGCGTACCTCGTCTTCGACGAGACCCGCGAGTTAGCCGACGGCTCGTTTCCGATCGTGACCATCCCGGTGAACTGACCCGCCGAAACGCCAGGGAGGGCGTCGCCGCGGGTTTGGTTCCCGCGGCCTGACGATGGCAGCCAACCACGAGATCAACCCGGGAGACACGACGATGGCGACCAAAGCGATGAAGAACGCAACGAAGAAGACGACGAAGCCCGCGGCGAAGACGACCGGCAAGATGAGCCAGGTCGACGCCGCGCTCAAGGTTCTGGCCGAGGCCAGGAAACCGATGAACTGCAAGGCGATGGTGGAGGCGATGGGGACGAAGGGCTACTGGCGATCGCCCGGCGGCAAGACGCCGGCGGCGACGTTGTACGCCGCGATCTTGAAGGACATCACCACGAAGGGAAAACAGGCCCGGTTCAAGAAAGTCGACCGCGGCCAGTTCGCCAGGAGTGGCTGACCGGGCGGCCCAGTGCGGCCGCTACGCCGAGTGGGGCGTACCCCGCGGCGTAGTCCTACCCCAAAAAACGAACCGCCGAGGTGCTCGAAACACCACGGCGGTTCTCGCCATCCACCACCCTTGGATTAGAAGGGCAATCAATGGTTACGCGCAATTCTAACGGAAAGACGAATGGCACGGCACTCGTGCCGGCGGTCGGCTATATCCGCATGTCGACCGATCAGCAGCAGGACAGCCCCGCCCGACAGCGGCAGGACATCGAGGCCTTGGCCGAACGGGCCGGCTACCGCATCATTCGCTGGTACGAAGACCACGGCCTGACCGGGACCGAATCGAGCAAGCGCAAGGAGTTCCTGAAACTCCTGGCCGACGCCAAGGCCAGGACATTTTCCGCGGTCCTGCTTTCCGAGCAGAGCCGCATGTCGCGAGAAGACATCTTCGACGCGATGCAGCACTGGAAACTGCTGCGGGACGCCGGCGTCAAGATCGTGACCTGCCAGCGGGGCGAACTCGACTTTTCGAACCTCGGCGGCGTGATCACGGCGATCGTCGACCAGTACGGGGCCCGCGAAGAATCGATCAAACTGGCCGAGCGCATCGTCAGCGGCAAGCGCCTGGCTGTGCTCAATGGAAAACGCCAGGGGGGTGCCATCTACGGTTACGACCGCGAACTGCGTGACGAATCGGGTCGCGTGATGTGCCGCGTCTCGTTCCGGAAGAAGTTCCGCAAGCCGGACAATTGGACGAGCCGGCTGGTCCCCTCGGAGGATCGTGAGGCGGTTGACGCGGTTCGGCTCATGTTTTCGGCGATCGCCAGTGGCCGGAGTGCCGGGTCCGTTGCCAGGGAATTGAACCGTCGAGGCGTCCCGACGATGCTGGGCAAGCGCTTCTCCGCGACAACTGTCGGTCAGATCGTGGCCAACACCACGTATGCCGGCGACATCAAGATTGGTCGCAGGAGACGCGGGAAATTCCGCAGCCTGTTCGACGAAGGCCTGATCGTCACCGAAAACGTTCACAAACCCCTCGTCAGCCGCGAGTTGTTCGCAAAGGCGCAGCGGTCCCTGGAGGGCCGGCGTTTTGTGGCCCGCGTTTCGCAGCCCGGACGGTTTCTGTTGTCGGGAATTCTTTACCTCGCGGGCAACGGGCGCCGCCTTAGCGGCTACTCATTCCATACTGGTCGTCGGTCGGGGCCGCACAGATTGTATGGCCTCGCCTCTCGATACTACTCCGAATTTCCGGACGAGGCTGATCGACCGACGTTTCGAGCCGACGTGATCGAACGGGGGGTCTTGAACAAACTTCGTTCGTTCCTCGGCGAGGAACGGAACAAGCGGTCGTTATGCGCCGAGATCATCCGTCGCAAAAAGAAATTGCAGACAGATGTCGCCGCGATTGAACGCCGCCTGTCCGCGATACGCGAGAAGATCGAACGCGGAACGATGAACCTCGCGCTGGCCAACCGGGAGGACGTTCCTGGGGTATCACGTCTGTTGCAGGGCTGGAGGGATGAGGAAAGCCGGCTGAAAGCGCAAGTTCAACAGGCTCGGGGCGAAGGACCGCCGTCGGCCGAAGCGCTGGAGATCATTGCGAGCCTCGACAAACTCCTCGAAGATTTGCATCAGGCCGACCGCGAAAAGTTGCGCTTCGCGATTCAGCAGACGGTCAAACGCATCACGCTACGCCGCGAACACCGCAGGCACCAAGCCCACAGGATTACCCTGTGGGATGGTGCCATTGAGTTGCGTGATGAATTGGGGCCGAACACCATCCTGCAACTGACGGACGAGGATATTCCAGCGCCTGGCCGTTGGTGGGAGGTCGTCAACCTGCTCCGTGCGAAGGGCCGGGTCGTGTTTGTCGACGAGGTGGCTCGCGCCCTGAAAGTGCACAAGGCGACGGCCTCAGTATTTCTGACCAAGGCCACGCTCAGCGGCAAGATCCGCAACCTGGGCCACCAGAAAGGCTGGATTGCCGTCGACGACTAGGCCGGGGTTCCGTTGTTCGCTAAAAGTGAGACTCCGGAATACCTATTAGGAGCGGCCGGGGCACTTTTGTACGGCCACGTCAAAAGACGGCAACGCGATTCGATCGTCCCTCTTGCCTTTCTCGTGCAAATCTCGATAGGATGACGCATAAACACTCAGTTGCGCGAGAGGCGGACGCTGTCGATTGCCGATGGATCATTGGCAGTGCGTTGACCAACG
>JACQFH010000301.1 GCA_016200145.1 Planctomycetia bacterium
CTGCACGCTGTTCGACCGTGGCCCCAATCGCGTTTCGCCGTTCATGATCCCCAAGCTGATGGTCAACGCAGCCAGCGGCAATATCTCGGTGATGTGGGGCCTGCGCGGGCCGAATTGCGCCGTCGCCACGGCGTGTGCTTCGGCCTCGAACGCCATCGGCGACGCATTCAAGCTCATTCAGTCCGACCGGGCCGACGTCATGGTCGCGGGGGGCAGCGAAGCGGCGATCACGCCGATGGGGCTCTCGGGCTTTGCGCGGATGAGCGCACTTTCGACCCGCAACGACGATCCACAGCGAGCCAGCCGGCCTTTTGACCGCGACCGTGACGGGTTCGTCATTGCCGAAGGCGCAGGGATGGTGGTGCTCGAAGAATACGAATTCGCCCGCCGCCGCGGCGCACCGATTCTGGCGGAAGTTCTCGGCTACGGCATGAGCGCCGACGGCAACCACATGACCGCACCCGATCCGGAAGGGCGCGGTGCCGCGCATGCCATGGAATTTGCGCTCCGCGATGCGCGGCTCAATCCCGGCGACATCAGCTACATCAATGCGCACGGCACGAGCACCCCGCTGGGCGACAAGGCCGAGACTGTGGCCATCAAGAAAGTCTTCAATTCCCACGCTGGAAAGCTGGCGGTGTCGAGCACGAAGAGCCAACTCGGCCATCTGCTGGGCGCCTCGGGCGGAGTCGAATTCGTCGTGGTGACGATGGCGCTGCAGAACCAGACGATTCCGCCGACAATCAACATGGAAAACCCCGACCCCGAGTGCGATCTCGACTACGTCCCCAACGAACCCCGGACGAAAGACATGCGGTTCGTGATGTCGAACAGTTTCGGGTTCGGCGGGCACAATGCGTGCCTCGTGCTCGGCCGCGTGGCATGAAGGGTGGGTTCCGTCCATGGCGAGCGGCGGACGTAAGTCCGCCGGTGCTCCCCGCATCGTGCGGGTCCTCCCCGACGCTTGCGATTTCGGCCCCGTTCATCGACGCATCATGAGCAATCCCTGGCGCGAGCTCTGGTCGCTGCAGCCCGGTGTTACGTACCTGAACCACGGCTCGTTCGGGCCGCCGCCGAAATCGGTCGAGGCCGCCCGCGGCCAGTGGATTGCCCGGCTCGACGGCAACCCAATGGATTTCTTCGTGCGGCAGATGGAAGGCCATCTGGAGCAGGCGCGGCATTGCCTGGGCGGGGTCTTTGGAACCAGCGGCGACAACCTGCTATTTGTCGACAACGCGACGTTCGCCATGAATATCGTAGCCGCCGGATTCCCCCTGGAGGCCGGCGACGAAGTGCTGGCGACGAATCACGAATACGGCGCGGTCTTACGCATCTGGCGCGGCCGCTGCAAAGATCGCGGCGCGCGGTTCGTCGTGCAGAAACTGCCCGAGTCGTTTCGGTCGGCCGACGAAGTCGTCGACTCACTGTTCGCCGGTGTCACCGAGCGCACCAGACTGATCGTCGTCAGCCACATCACCTCCCCAACCGCCCTGATTCTGCCGGTCGCCGAAATCTGCCGACGGGCGAGGTCGCAGGGCATTCGCGTCTGTATCGACGGGCCTCACGCGCTGGCGGCGGTGCCAGTGAATCTGGACGGGCTCGACTGCGATTTTTACTGCGCGAGCTGCCACAAGTGGCTCAGCGCGCCGTTCGGCGCGGGGTTTCTGTATGTTCACCCGCGCTGGAAGCAGACGGTGCGCCCTGTCGTCGTAAGCTGGGGCGACAGCCTTTCCGGCCGACCGCACTCGTGGCAGGACGAATTCGTGTGGTCTGGAACCCGCGATCCCTCGCCATTCCTGGCAACGACTGCCGCCATCGAGTTCTTCTCCCGCGCAAACCAAGGCCCGGGCAGCGAATGTGGCCTCACAGGCGTGGCGATTCCGGAGTCCGTACACGAAGGAGACTGGAGCCGTCACGACTGCGAAAAACCGGTGGGCATTAACGTATTTCGTGCCGTGAGCCGCGATTTGGTGGCGACCGCGCGGCATGCCATTCTCGCGGTAACACAGCTCGAGCCGATCGGGACCCCTGAATGGTATAGGACGATGATCACGATGCCCCTACCCGACTCGGTCAGCGAGATTCCACACGGCCACATGCACCCCCTGCAGGCGGCGCTGTGGGAGCAAAATCAGATTGAAGTCCCGATCGTGAGCTGGAACGGCCGCCGGCATATTCGCGTGTCGTGCCACCTTTACAATGACGAGACCGAACTGCAGTACCTCACGTCGGCGCTTCGCGCCCTGCTCGCCACTGCCGCGAGAGTCTGAATTTCCTCGGTGTCGTTGTCTGTCCGACACAAGTGCCGGCCGGCGCCCCTGCCTGTCTCACAGGCATTGTTTCGCAGCCGAAGGAACTTTTACAGGCAAATCCGGCTCGTATCCGCGGGCATCCTGCTGCCCGGCGAACGGCGCCCACAAATTCCCGGTTTTTGCAATCCATTGTCCAATAGCAGTTTGCGCCGGGCTACGGCGAATGGATCTGGAGCGGCCGGCAGACCGGCACAAAATCTGCGTTAACTGCGAATCGGATCGGCAAATTGATTGTTCGAACGCGTCGGGCATGGACGTTCCGATCGCCGACCGCAACTACCGTCTCAAGTCGCCAGGAATCGGTGCAGCCTTATGAATATGTTCGTGGAAATGGAAGAAACGCTAGAGCTCGAACACCGTATTCTCGAACGGATTCCCGGACGAGTGCGCAATCTTCGGGTGGTTCGTACAGGGGGCCGTCTGGTCCTCAAGGGTTCAACCGCGTCGTTTCATGCCAAACAACTGGTGACCCATGCAGCTCTCGAATCGGCCCCCGATGAGGAATGGGTCAATGCCATTTCCGTCGACCGCGACGTTTCCGATTGCATTCCGGACGGTCGCCGCCAATACTAGGCGGAGCTTTGGCCGTCGCGTGATTCCGTCGGAGGCCGTCCACATTCCTACGTCGCGCCTGCTGCAATACGAGGTCGACGGTGAAACTCTGGTGGTGCTCCCCCAGGGCGATTGCAGCAGTCTGGCAGCCGCGATCCTCGAATCGGAATTGCAGGAAATCCTGAATGAGCTTTCGGCCCACCGATTCACGGGCCTGGTCGTCGATTTTGAACGTGCGCCGTTTTTCGGCTCGACGATGTTGAGCGGGCTGATTCGCCTCTGGCAGTCGATTGCCCTTGGCAGCGGCCGGCTGGTCCTGTGCAACGTTTCGCCTCCCGAGCTGGATGTCTTGAGCGCCACAAAGCTCGACCGCGTCTGGGAGGTTTACCCCAACCGAACCGAGGCTCTGGCCGCGGTACGGGCGAATTGACGCTGTCGGCCGAGCCTGTTAAAGTGCTTGCTTCTGAATTGGTCTGAACAGCCACGCAAGAGGAATCCAGCGCACATGGGATCGGTTGAACGTACCCGGGAGCTCCGTCGACGTCGTTCTCGGAAAGTGAAGCTCAAGAAGTTGCGCGAGCGCTACGCGAAGGCGGCCAACGAAACGGATAAAGCCCTGATTCTGGCCCAGGCCCGTCGCGTCAGCCCGCTCGTCTCGTTCGACGAGTAGCCAGGCTGCGGCGCGAAATTGGCCGCGTGGACTTCAGTCTTCGCGCAAGCCTTCGACGGCGTGTTCGGACGGCATTCTCGGCGCGTCCTTCCCCCCCGCCTGAACTTCCGCCGATCGAGCCAACACGGGGGCGCGATTCGGGGCAATGTGCCCCGCTAATCGCCTGTCCGGCGTGGAAAATC
>JACQFH010000302.1 GCA_016200145.1 Planctomycetia bacterium
CGAACGACAAAGGCAGCACGCTGAGGATGATGTCGTCTTCGCGATTCTCGAGGTACGTCGTGATCGACGTCGCCGCCGAAACGATGTTGAGATGCGTGAGCATGACCCCCTTGGGGTTGCCCGTGGAGCCGGATGTATAGATCAGCGCGGCCAGATCAATGTCGATGGCCCGTTTCGCCGGCGTCGTCGACGAGCCCGCCTGCGGTCCGGACAGCTCATCGAGGTTCCAGAACTGTTTGGCGCCATTGCTTACAGCAGCCGTGGCGCGGCCTGTGAAAAAGACACTCGCCAGGTGCGGCATCTGGTGCCAGGACTCGTCGAGCGCCGCCAGTTTCATCGTCGGCGTGAGCAGCGCTTTGGCCTGGCAGTTGTTGAGGATCCAGGTCAGTTTCTCAGCCTTCGTTGTGGGGTTCACCATCACGAAGACGGCGCCGGCCTTAAGGACGGCAAACACCGACACAATCGCCTCGATCGAGTTGTCGAGGTAGATCGCAACGCGGTCTCCCCGCTCGACTCCCGCGGCGACCAGCGCGCGCGACAGGCGGTTGCAGCGGGCATCGAGCTCGCCGTACGTCAACCGCTCTTCGCCCCAGACCAGCGCGGTCTTGTCGGGCAAACGGCGGGCGCTGTTTTCCAGAAATGTTTCGACTTGCAAGGCCTGCTCCGTGGTGAGGGCAGCTCGCGATTCACGCGGGCTGGTGAATCTCTTCCTGCTTCCGGGTGATGAACCGCACCAGGTTCTCGATCGAATCGAGGTTCTGCGGCACCAGCTCGTTGTCGGCGATCTGAATGCCGAACTGTCCTTCGATGAACGTCACCAGTTCCAGCACTCCGGTGGAATCGATGATGCCCTGGTCGAGGAACGAGTCGTTCGCGCTCAGACTGTCTGTTCCCTGGCCGAACAGGAAGTTGTCGTTAATGAAGTCGCGGATCTGCTGTTCGATTGGTTGCACCGGTCATTTCCTTCTGAAACAGGATTCCCATCGATGAATTGCCCATTGATGAACTGATCAACGAGCAATTGCGTAGAGAGCACTCCCACAAGGGCCATGTTGTCGCGCGTTCCGCCGGCCTTGCCGCTGCGAAGTTTCTGGACGAGCCGGGAGACGGCTTCGGGCTGAAACAGCCCGGCGCTGCGGATGCGCTGCGGACTCAACACGTCTTCCACGTAGTCGAATGAGAGCGGCCGCGCGGCGTCGCCGAAGAAGCTCTTTGAATCGGGGGCGCGGTACGGCTGCTTCGACCGGCTCAGCACAGTCTTTGGAACGAAATCGGCGGCCACCCGCTTCAGCAGGTGTTTCTCGCACAGTCCCCGCATTTTCAGCCGCGACGGCAACTTCGAGGCGAACTCCACCACGCGGTGGTCGAGGAACGGGAAGCGTCCTTCCACCCCGTGCGCCATCGCCATGCGGTCCCCCTGCGACGACAGGATGTAACCCGGCAGCAGATGCGCCTTTTCCAGATATTGTGCCTGACAGAATCCGTCCCAGCGTGTGAAGTCGGCCGGCAGCAGGCTGCGCACCTCGTCGCACGGATCGTAACCCGCCACAGATTCGCGGACGGCTTCCGAAAAGAAGAGTTGCAGCTTGGACGCCGTGTCCCAGCGCGGCAAATGCGAAAACAGCGGATCGGTGCGGTCTTCTTCCCGGATGTGGAAGAAGGCGTGTCGATACGCGTCGGACTGCGCCCGCAGGTTGGGCAGATACGGATACAAGCGGTTCAGCAGCAGCGGGCGGAATTTCGAACCCGGCTGCCGCGCCCAGAACCGCCGGATCTTGGCTTCTTTGAACAGGTCGTAGCCGCCGAGGACTTCGTCGGCCCCTTCGCCGGTGACGACGACCTTGCAATCGTCGTTCTTCACCAGGCGGCTGAGCAGATACAGCGGCGCGGGGGCCGTCCGCAGCATCGGTTTCTCGGCGTGCCAGACGACGTTCGGAAAGACCGTGCCGATGTCTGAGTAAGCGCAGCGAATCGTCTGATTTCGCACTCCGAGCTGGCGGGTGACGTCGGCCTGAAAACGGCTTTCATCGAACTCGGGGTCGTCGAACGCGACCGAATACGTCGTCAGGCTCGAATCGGTAAACCGCCGCACCAGGGCCGAAGTCAGCGACGAATCGAGGCCGCCGCTCAAGTACGCCCCCACCGGAACGTCGGAACGCAATCGCAAGCGCGTGGCGTCGACGAGCAGCTCGTGCAGTTGCTCGGCAAAGTCTTGTTCGCTACGGGCGGTGGGCTCGGCTTGGTAATCGGGGCTCCAATGCCTCGCGATTTTCAAGTTTCCGTCGGCGAGTGTCAGCGAATGGCCGGGAGGCAGCTCCTGGACGCCCTGGAACATCGTGCGCGGCGGAATCGTCGTCCAGAGCGTGAAGAGCTGTGCGAGAGCAACGGGATCGATCTGCCGGGAAACGTCCGAGTTTTCGAAAAGGGCCTTGATCTCGGACGCAAACAGGAACTGGCTGCCGGCCTGCGTATAGAAGAACGGACGGACCCCCAGGCGGTCGCGTGATGCGAACAGCTTCCGGTTGCGGACGTCCCAGATGGCGAACGACCACTGGCCGTTGAACAGGCGCACGCAGTCTTCTCCATATTCCTCATACGCGTGCAGGATGACTTCGGTGTCGCACCGCGACCCGAAGACGTGGCCGCGCTGCTTGAGGTCGGCCATCAGCTCGACGTAATTGAAGATCTCGCCGTTAAAGGTGATCCACAGCGTCTTGTCTTCATTGTGCATCGGCTGCCCGCCGCCGCCGACGTCGATGATGCTGAGCCGGACGTGCCCCAGAACGGCACCGCGATCAAGATAGATGCCGTCACCGTCGGGGCCGCGATGGCGAATGCGATCGAGCATGCGGCCCACCCGCTCGGGGTTCACAGGCCCCTGAAAATCGACGATTCCGGCGATTCCACACATAGAGATCGTGCCCAGTCACCGAACGACTTATGCGGCGGCCGGTTGCGCGGGCGCCGATCCTCTCCGGGGCGCCGCGAGGGCGCTCGGAATTATTGCGAAAATCTATGTCGCGCCGGGGGCATGTCAAATTAATTCGGTTGGGCGATTTCGCCGGTTATGCCGGATATTCCGCCGTTCCCGTAGCTGAACTCGCCAGAGTTCGGGCCTCAGAGTAGCAGCCACACTCCGTGTGCCGTCGTTGTCGTCACAGCCCGCCGCGTCAGCAAGAGAAACCGCTCCCCCCTCGCTCACGCGTCGGGCTACCTCGCACAACAGGGTTGTGCGGACCGTGACAAAGATTCGAAACCTGCCGGTTTTTCCGGTACGACCGTAGCCGACTTCGCCAGCCGTGCAGGTGGGCCTCGCACGGCTCGACCCACCCTACGTTTTTCACGCGATTTCACCCTGTTGACTTCCAATACATGCGACCTAGGTTTCATTCCGGTATTTCCTTTCCAGGAGTGCGCGATGAATCTGGTCGAATTTGCCGGGTCGACGGCAGGGGGCATAGCCTCGCAGTCGCCCACGGCGCTCAAGCGGTTGCTGGGCGAGGCGGTCTGCCGCCAACTGGGAATCTACGAACTCCCCGACGACTTCGTGCTGTCGGTCGTGATTCCGGTCTATAACGAAGAGAATACGCTGCGCGACATCGTGGCCCGTGTGGCCGCCGTGCCGATTCGCAAAGAGATCATTCTCGTCGATGACTGCAGCCGCGATTGCTCGCTGACTGTCATGCAGTTGCTCGCCGACGAGATGCAGAACGAATGGAACCGGTTCGTCCTCGACCGGCACCCCGTGAATCGCGGCAAGGGTGCCGCGCTGCGGACCGGGTTCGCCAAGGCCTCGGGCGACGTCGTCATCATTCAGGACGCCGATCTGGAATACGACCCGTCGGAATACTTGCGCCTGCTGCAGCCGATCATCGAGGGGAAGGCCGACGTGGTGTTCGGCAGCCGCTTTCTGGGCGACCACCCGCATCGCGTGCTGTACTTCTGGCACTACCTGGGAAACAAGTTCCTGACGATGCTCTCGAACTGCTTCACGAATCTGAACCTGACCGACATGGAGACTTGCTACAAGGTCTTCCGGCGGAAGGTCATTGCCGACATTCTGCCGACCCTGAAGCAGGAGCGATTCGGGTTCGAGCCCGAAGTGACCGCCAAGGTGGCGCGCCGGCAGCATCGCATTTTCGAGCTGTCGATCAGCTATTCGGGCCGCACGTACGCCCAGGGCAAGAAAATCGGCTGGCGCGACGGCTTCAATGCACTGTGGTGCATCGTGCGGTACGGACTGGCCGACTGACCGGCCCCATCAGATGGTAGCCCGACGCGTAAGCGAGGGGGCATACTGACCCGAAGCGCAAGCGAGGCCGTGACGACTTCATGAAGGATTCCCTCGCTAGCGCTTCGGGTTGGTATGAGGACACCCGCTGGCGTATCGCCCGGCACGTGACGCTGGCGCTGGTCGGCGTGTTCTTTCTGTCGACGCTGCGCGAGGGGCATTCCTGGGGAGACGACTTCGCCCAGTACCTCCGGCACGCCGACAACATCGCCAATCGCGCGAGCTATTCCGAGACGGGATACATCTACAACCCGCAGAACGCCATCGTCGGTCCCGAGGCCTATCCGCCGGGGCTGCCCGCCGCGCTGGCCCCGGTGGCTGCGATTTTCGGAGCGAACCTGAGCGCCTACAAGGTTGCGTGCGTGTTCTACTTCCTGATCGCCCTTCTGGTCGCGGCCCGGTTGTTCGCCGCCGACTTGAGCGCGCTCAACGGCTGGATCTGTCTCGCGATCGTCGGCTTCACTCCTGCGTACTGGGAGGTCAAGGATGGTATCGCCTCGGAGCACCTGTTCCTGCCCCTGTGGTATGCCGCCCTGCTGGTCGCCGACGACTGGTATCGCCGGCAGCGCGTGTTCGGCAGCCAGACGCTGCACGGAATTCTGCTGGGCGGTCTGATCTTTCTGGCGTGCGCCACGCGGTCGGTGGGAGTGGTGCTGCTGCCGGCAGTGTTCGTTTGCGAAGTTCTGATCGCCCGCCGGGCGACGCGCGTGGGCGTCATCGCGCTGTCTTCGGCCGTCGCGCTGCTGCTGGCCCAGCGGCTCGTGCTCCCTGCGTCGGGCGCCGGCTACCTGGAACAGCTTCGCGGAACGACCCTCAGCAGCCTGCTGGCAAACGCCTGGGCCGACACGACTTCGTTTTCGCTCATCTGGCAGAACGGCCACTGGAGCGGCGTCCGCCGAATCGCCGGCGCAGCGTTCGCCCTGCTCGGCGCGTTCGGCTTCCTGCGCGCCAACCTCCCCCGCCCTACTCCGCTCGGCGTGGCGGCCGCGGGATATTTCGCCGTCATCGTGATCTGGCCCTCGGCCGATGGCTTGCGCATGATCCTGCCGCTCTTGCCGGCGTTCGTGTTCTATCTATTGCTGGGGATCCAGTCGCTGACGTCTGTCGCAATTGTCGCCTTTCGCTCCGCGAAAGAGCGTCGCTTCGCGGAGCGAAAGCCGACAACCCAGTTCGCCTTCGCCGGCAGCCTGGGCCTGCTCGTGTTCTCTCTGGCGTCATTCGGCGCCGCGTATTCCGTCGCCGATTTTGGTCCGATCCCGACCGGCGTCGAGACCCCCGCGGCCCGGGACCTGTTCGACTTCGTGCGAAACCATACGCGCTCCGACGACGTGTGCCTGTTCTTCAAGCCCCGCGCGCTGGCCCTGTACACCGGCCGACGTTCGTCCGCCTATCCGCTCGGCACCGACGAACTGGAATTCTGGCGCTATGCGAAGTCGATCGGCGCGACGATCATCATCGTCCGCACCGACGCCGCCGACCTGGCTGGCGAAGACCAGACCTCTGAAATGCTCGCTCCCTTCCCCTCGCGCGATCTCGAAGAAGTCTTCGCGAACTCCCAGTTCCGCGTCTACCGCTGGACCCCGCCCGCCACCGACGTCCGTAAGATGGCCGTCCAGGCCGTCGAGTTCGCGGCGAATTAGCTCCGCCTCCGTTCCCGTAGCCGAACTCGCCAGAGTTCGGGTCGCACCCCTCAGCGACGCAGGCCCGGCGCGTAAGCGATCGCCGCGACCGACCCGTTCGCGCAGCCATCCCCCAATCGTACGCACCGCGCCAATGTAGGTCAGACTTGCCAGCCTGACAGCAGTGTGCGCTGCAAAAGCTCCGCGATTACCAGCGCCAAATCCGGCCAACGCGTGTTGCACCATGATCAATCCACGTCGAATCCGGTGCCGGACACTCGCCATTTTGTGCAGAGCCCAGCGCCGTCAGGCTGGAAAGCCTGACCTACTGAAGAAGCTCCGCAAATCGCCTGTAAGGTCCGACCGCACCGCCGGTATTCCCTCTCAGAGTGCTGCTGCGAGCCGCTGTCCAGTGCCCCGGCCGCTTCGAGCGGCCGGGACACTCGCGGCGCAACTTTTCAAACCTTTCAATCACCGCAGAGCCGCGCCCGTAAGGAAGGGGCTGGTCCGGGGGTTTCTCGAGCGCGGCTACCGGGTCGTCGCTAACTCCCGGTCCATCAAGCCCGAATCCTCGCCTGACGTACTGACCGTCGCCGGCGACATCACCGACCCGGCGGTCGCCGGGCGGGTGGTCGGGGAGGCCGTTGCCAAATTCGGCCGGGTCGACACGCTGGTCAACAACGCCGGCGTGTTCGTTTCGAAGCCGTTCACGGAGTACACGCAGGCCGACTTCGCGCACGTGCTGTCGCTGAACCTGGCCGGGTTCTTCCATGTCTCGCAGCACGCGATCCGGCAGATGCTGACGCAGGGGAGCGGCCACGTCGTGAACATCACGACGACGCTCGTCAACCAGCCGGTGAAAGGTGTCCCCGCGGCCCTGGCGTCCCTGACGAAGGGAGGCCTGGACGCCGTCACCCGATCGCTGGCGATCGAGTACGCGGACAAAGGGATCCGCGTGAACGCCGTGGCGCCGGGCATCATCAAGACCCCGATGCACGCGCCCGAGACGCACGCCTCTCTCGCCGGCCTGCACCCGCTGGGCCGGATGGGTGAAGTCCGCGAAATCGTCGAAGCCGTGCTCTACCTCGAATCGGCCCCATTCGTCACCGGCGAAACCCTGCACGTCGACGGCGGCGCCCACGCCGGGAGGTGGTAGCACGTGAGAATTGACGTGTGCATGCTCGACCGCAACAATGCGATAACGCCAACCGCACTCTTGCGGCTAACGACTGAGCTTGCAGCGGAAAAGTGCTTGTGCCGTGAATCAATTGATTGAGGATGTCGCGGACGCGTGTGCCGCAATTGATGGTTCTGGCGTGCCCTTCAAGACCTTCCAGCCCGGAGTCGGTCCTTATGGCGAGCCCCAGCTGGTGAAGCTTATCGCCAGTTCTCTCAACCAATTAGCGGCGTATCGTGGTCGCGCGTTATCCAAGCGAACTCCCGATCTCTTAATCACAGGTAGCTGGGCACTCGAGTTCAAGATTGCCCGCGCGTTCGGAGACAATGGTCTGGAGGCCGAGAATTGGTCAGTCAATCTGCTGCACCCGTATTCAGGCAGCGTGAGCGTCTTCGGCGATTGCCTAAAACTGGCCGCGTGGTCCGGCCCTGAACGTCGCGTGGCCATAGTAATCGGATTTGAGCACGACCCGGCTGTCATCTCATTGGACCCGTTACTCTCGGCCTTTGAAGCGATCTCCCGTCAATTATTGCCGTTTCACATCTCGGCGCGCGTCGAGACACGCCGCATGGGACTACGGCATCCAGTTCACCGCGTTATGCGCGTGGTTGGTTGGGAAATCCCGCACTCCGCGCAATACGTTGCTTGCGAATGACACGGCGACTGTGATTTGTATTGCTTGGAAAGCCCATTGGTTTGGTCGACTGCAGTTGTCTAACGACTCACCAGGAACGCGCGCGGCGGGCACAAGAACATCTTCACCCCCCCCTGCCCCCCCTTACGAAGGGGGGGAGGACGCGCGCGGGGGCTCGACACTGTCGTACGAACTAGTTCCTGCGAACGATGGGTTTGAGGGGGAGGTCGTCGACGGTCAGTTCGCCGTGGTCGGGGACTTTGATTTGGACTTGGGCTTCGTATGACGGGGCGATGGCGCCGGTGCGGCGCATTTGCTCGGGGGTCAGCGGTTTGAAGGCGTAGGCAATGAGCTGGTAGGTGCCGAGGGGGATGCGTTCGGTGAGGAAGGTGCCGTCGTCGCCGGGGCTCACGGCGGAGTAGACCGTGGTCCAGTCGCGCTGGTCGAACGGGCCTTTCTCGGGTGTTTCGCCGAGGACCGAGATGACGATGGACTCCAGCTTGGCGTCCGCGGCCCAAGTCACCTTGCCGCGAACACGAGCGCCCTTCTCGCGGACGTAATGAATCGATTTCGACTCGCCGGGCTTCAATTCAATGAATTGCCGGTCGAGCATCCGTCCGGGCCGCCGGCAGAACTGGTATTTGCCCGGCGGCAGGCTGTCGAGCACGAGCTGGCCGGGATTGGCCATCGTGATCCAGCGCGTCGATTGCACGCCGCCAAATTCCGGCGTGAGGTACGACAGAAGCTGATAAAATATCACCGTCTCTTTGCCGGCGCCGTCGATATCCAGCTCGATATCGACGCGGGCCGGCTCGGGGAGCCGGATGATCACTTCGCCGCGCGCGGGAACCGCCGCCGGCCAGGCGTCAAACCGGGCGTGCGAAACGCCCAGCGTTGTGTTTCCGCCGGTAGGGATTTCGAAGCGGCCCAGTTCATCGGTCCGCACACGGTGCGTCTCTTTGTCCACGCGGTCGTTATACCCTGCCGACCAGGCCTCGCCGACCGCGAGGTTCAGCCCTGCCGGGCCGACGGCGAAGACAGCAGCGTCCGTCACCGGTTTGCCCGCATGATCGAGGACGACGCCGCGGACCTTTTCGGGCACGCGCTGGAGCCGGATCGTCACTTCCAGCTCATCCCTGTCGGCCGGCGGAGCGGAATCGAGCAACGGATGAGGAAAATAGCCGTCGAGCCGGATTCGGGCATTCCACCCTTCGGGCCAGTTGACGGTGGTCGAAAATGAACCGTCGCTGCCGGTCGATTTCTCTTCGCGATAGCCCCAGAGCACCTGTTTGGGTTCGGCCGGTTCGAACTTGCCGGCCTGCACGGTGAACTGCGGGATCGGCTCCCCTGTGGCGTCGTCCAGCACCTTGCCACGGATCGTGACGGGTTTGGAGGCGGGCGGCTCGGCCGGTTTCTCTTCGATTTCGAACTCGACTTCTCCGGTGGCCGTGCTGAGCGTCGTGCCGCCGGTGTCGTGGCCCTCTTCGTGAACGGAAACACGTACATGCTGGCTCAGCCGATACTTTCCCGGAACCGCATCCGCATTCTTCAGAAACGGATGCCAGAACGTTCCCGGCGGCTGGGGGCTCTCACCCAGGCCCAGGCCCCGATGCCGATAAACGACAAATTCATTCGGCTTCAGGATGTCGCGGTACCGCCGGATTGTCCCGAACAGGGTCACCGCTTCGATGGAAAGCTGCTTGCCGTCGGCGCCAATCACCTTGGGCGGAGTCTCGGCCGGATAGAGGCTGTGCTCAACGTGCAGCGTCTTCTGGCTCACGTTGCGGATGACGAACTCGAGCGGCACCCTCTCTCCCAGGTGGAACGCCTTGCGGTCGCTGGCCAGGCTGATGCCGATTTCAACGCCGTCCTGCGCCTTGCTGAACGACGGCGGGAACTGTTTCACTCGCTCGGCGGGCACTTTCCCGACGAGGGGGTCTTTCTGTGGCGCAGCACCCGCCTCGCCGGGTTGATCACCTGACTTTTTCGCGGCAGGTTTTTCGTTCACTGGCGGCGCGCCACCCACCACTTTGCCCTGGGCCTTGAACGTCACCGGCTCGGTGCGCCCCGCGATCGTCACCGAGAACAGCTCGTCGACAAAGCCCGGTTTATTCGGGGCGGTCAGGGTGAGCGCGACGACGTGGGACTGCTTCGCGCCTTTCGACAGGAGGAATTCGTACGTCCCGGAAGACTTTTCACCCTCGATCTTCTCAATCGCCTCGATCTTCTCAATCGAGAATTGTTTCCTGGCGCGGATGACGACGTTCACTGACTTCGTTTCGCCGGGATTCAGGTTGCCGAAGGACACGGAATCAGGAGTGATCACGAACTCGGGGGCGACGCGTGCGTCAGACTTGTCGACTGGCTTTTTCGCCGGCTGATTGCCTGGCGCTTGAGCCGCTTTGGATTGTTCGGCGGGTGGTTGCGGCGTATCGGGCGGAGCAGCCCGCAGCATGGCCAGTGGACTCGTGGCGGCGGCCGCGAGTGCCGCACCCAGAAACACCGCCGTCGTGGTTAAGGCCGCTCGACTGCGGTGGTTGTCGAGAATGCCGCGGAGGCGATCTTCGAGGGCGCCGCGGCGCGCGATCGGCACGGCCACCAGCGTCGATAACTGCGAGCTGGAAAGGCTCGCCGCCACCGCGAGCAGCTCCTGGGCATAATCGCTGGCCCTGGCACCCGAGGCCAGCACCAGGTCGTCGCAGGCCCGCTCGCGCTCGATCCGCATCTGCCGGGCGGCCAGCCAGACGAGCGGGTTGAACCAGTACGCAGCGCAGGCGATGTGGGTCACGAGTTGCGTCAGCCAGTCCCAGCGGCGGACGTGAGCCAGCTCGTGCAGCAGGACCAGCCGTCGCCGGTCGTCGGGCCACGCGCCGGCCTCGGCGGGAACGAGCAGCACGGGCCTCAGTGCGCCCCAGGTGAGCGGCATCAGGGCCGTGTTGCTCTCGCGGAGCTGCACAGAGCGGCGCAAGGCCAGTTGCCGGCGCAGGTCGCCGAGCAGGGCCAGCCAGCGCGGGTCGTCGATCACACGCGATCGGCGGTGCAAGGCGCTCACTTGCCACAGTCCGAACGCCAGCGGCACGAGCGACAGCAGCAGACCCGCGCCCCATATGCCGGCCAGCCACGGGAAGGGAGCGCGTCGCGGGCTGGTCGTTGCGGTGGCCGCAACAGACAGCGCAGGGGATGGTTCTGTTGTCGCATCAGTCGGAGCGGCAGCGGCGGAGGGGGGCACGTCGATCTCTATGGGCGGCGGCGTTTCGAGCGGAGGACCAGCGAGGGGCGTAATACGGTCCGCGTTCGCCACGGTGGCCAGCCCGGTCGCGGCGAGCGGTGCTCGCTCAGCCGGCCATTCCGGCAGCCAGGTCACTTGCCAGGCCGGCAGCGCCAGGGCCAGGACCGGCAAGAGGAGCAGGCTTGTCGCGCTCAGGCACCAGACGAGATGCCGCCACGCCGCCGAGGCCCGGCGCAGGAGCGCGGCAGCCACCACGGCCACGAGCATGACAATCGCGCTCTTGAGCGCGAGGTCCACCAGTCCCAACGGGGAAACGAGGGTCAGCAGATGGGACATGTTAACGTCCTTCCTTTCGAGCCTCTTGGATGAGTTGGCCCAGGCGCTGCAGCTCTGCCTGCGAAAGGCCCGCGTCGGAGCCCCGCAACAGGGCGGCGACGGCCTTTTCGAGCGAGCCCTCGAAGAACGTGTCGAGCACGCGGCGGAGGGCCGAACGGCCGGCCTGGGCGCGGCGGCGGGTGGGGGCATAGATGTACCGCCCCTGCTCCGATCGATGTTTGAGATGCCCCTTGTTCACCAGGATCGCCAGCAGGGCCCGCACGGCGGAATAGCTGGGTGGATCGGGTAGGTCGGCATGAACGCCGGCCGCCGAGGCCTCGCCCCGGGCATAGACGATGTCCATGATCTGCCGTTCGCGGCGGCTGAGCGTGTGGGGGAGCGTGCGGCTCATGGCTGCTAAAATATTAGCAGCCGGGGGAGGTTGTCAAGTGGGATGTGCTAAGAATTTAGCAGTCGGAAGTGTGGCACACCCTGACTGAGGCACGAAGGACGGGCGTCGTACGTGTCGCTGGAATTCACCTGCGCTGGTGATGGTCGAGTCCCACGCCCTTTCTCGTACCTCGTCAGGGCGTGCCACTCTACGCTAGGTAGGATCGCGTCTTTCGCAGGCATTCGCTGGTACCGCGTTTCTTAGGCCTGAGAAATCCGACCATGGCGGTTCTCAGTGTTGGAACAAATGCGCCGGCAGGCCACTTTCGTATTGAATCAGGGAAAGCAAAGTCGAGGATAGCATTCAGAAAGGAGCGCTCTCATGCTGCGAAAACTGATTCTCGGCCGGATTGCCGCTGCCGAGAAAACGCTGGGCGTGCCGCTGGACTATTGCCGGTTCATGATCCGCACTTCGCTGCGGGCCTCGTTCAAGTTCGCGAAGTTTCTAGCCGTGGACGAATACCGTCGGGTGCTGCCGCCCGGGCCCTGTTACGTTGCCCGAATCGTGGCGACTCGACACGAGGATTGCGGAACGTGCGTCCAGATTGCAGTCAACCAGGCCAGGAAAGCTGGCCTGCCGCCGGAGCTGTTGCGTGCCGTGCTGGATGGCAAGCTCGATGCTCTGCCGGAGGAGCTGAGCGAGGCGTACCGTTTTGCGGAGGCGGTCGTGACGGCCAACGGCGAGGAAGATGTGTGGCGAGAGCGGATTCGGCAAAGGCACGGCGATGAAGGCCTGATCGAAATGGCGCTCGCCATCGCCACGTGCCGGGTGTTTCCGACAGTCAAACGCGCTCTGGGATATGCGGTCAGTTGCTCGGCGGTGGAGGTGAGAGTGTGAGTCGGGGAGTTGGAGACAGGAAGGTTCAGTGCTGAATCGTTTAACCGCGACCCACGAGGGGAGCGCGTGTCTGCAGCGGGTGTCGGCACCGAAATGCCATTGAGTTCGGCCCAAAAAGCACAGGGCAAGCGTGATCGCGCAATGGAGGGCTTCGGCGACGTTCGATACGCGCTCCCCTGCCGGGTCGCGGTTAAACGATTGGGAACGCGGACAACCGGCGAGGGAGGGCACAGAAATATCTTCACCTCACCCCCCCCCTTCCCCCCCTTACGAAGGGGGGGAGGGGCGCTGCTCGCAGGCGTGAGGCGCGGCGAGGGCGTCAATTCAACTTCGGGGCCGAGTCGCCGGCCTGGTCGGTGCGGTATTCGGGTTCGACCGGGCCCAGTGGCCGTTCGGCGTGGCTGAGGGTCATGGCGTGAAGGCGGGCGCGCGTCATGCAGAACTTGAGGCGGATCTCCTGGTCCACGAGCGCGCTCAAGTCGGTTTTGTTCGCCCAGCGGACGGGGTGGTCGAGCGCGTCTCCCTGGATGTCTTTGGCCTCGGATTCGGTGAAACCGGCGATCGGCTGCCAGTCGCGGGTCAGAACTTCCACTTTGATTGAGCCTTTCATCCACGTCGCCGCATTCAAGTACAGCCGGGGATGCCGCACGACGAAGGGCTTGGTGATCACCCGGTGTGGCGCCGCCGCGGGGATGCCGGTCTCCAGTGAGGCGAATCGGTCGCGCTTCAACGTCGCCAGGCCGACGCCCCCCGTCTCGAACCTGGAATCGGCGCTCGGGACGGCATCGTGCGGAAAGTTCAGGCCGGCGTAATAGATGTAGAGCGTGTCGCCCACCACGATTGGCCGCGGCTGCGAGCAGGCCATCGCCATGAAGTCGTAGTAGCCCAGGGGGCCCGAGGGGATGAAGGGAGTCCCCCGGCAGACGCGGGTGAAGTGGATTCCGTCGCGGCTCGTCGCCAGATGAATGTCGATCGGCTGCGGCCGGCGCAGATAAAAGATGCTCACGTAGGCGACGTACGTCTCGCCGAACTTGTGGCAGGCGAACTGATACAGCTCGGTGTCGGCCGGGTCGTCGGCATCCATGGCAAGGATGAAGCGGTGGTTCTTCCACTCCTTCAGGTCGTCGCTTTCGGCGTATGCGTAAGACCGGTTGTAACGGTCGACGCCCGGACGGTTGCGGTCGCTGTCGTCGGCGATCATCCGCTCGCTGAACTCGGGGACGATGCGGCGATACATCACCCATTTCCGTTTGGCCTCGTCGAAAATGATGTGCATCAGGCAGTCGTCCCCCTTCGACGAAACGTCGTGCGGCGTCTGCCAGAACGGGAAGGCGGCGCACGACCAGTGAATGCCGTCAGGGGACGTGACGATGTGCGCTCCCCGGCGATGGTCCTGGACGATCGCCGCGGCGATGTAATTCTCAGAGTCGTCGCGCGGGTGCGGGTGTTTGTTCACGCCCCAGAAAAAGGCCTTCTTCCCCTGGGGGACCATCGGCGTCGACGGAACGACAAACTTGTCGGGCCCGTAGGAGAGCCTGGTCGGAGACTTCAAGACGACGTCGCTGGCGAAGACAATATTGTGATCGCGACGCCCGCCGACATCGATGACTCCCAGGTCGGGCTTGTCCCAGTGGACGCCGTCGGCCGAGGTGTAATAGAGCATGTACGCGGCATTGCCCCCCAGGTAGCGCGCCTTCGAGTCGCTTCCCGACCGGGCCCACATCTTGAAGAGCTTTGCCTCGTAATCGTACATCGTCGTGTACGGTTGAATGTACTCGCCTTCGCACCAGCGATCGGAGCGGATGACGGGATTCAGCAGGTGCTTTTTCGCCGGGTGCAGTCGTCGCGACACGCCGGGCGTGGCTTCAATCATCTCGTTGTCGAGAAAGAGTTCGGTGCGGTAGGGGGGGCGCCCGTCGTCAGCCGGGCTCGATGCGGAGGACGCGGCATTCTGTGCCGAGGTCTCGCCGGCGGCCAACATCGCCGCGCCGGCGACCTTGATGAACGTGCGACGGTTCGTTTCCAAGGGATGGTCCTCTGCGGGGGTTTGGTCGGATTGGCGTGCGTGAATTGTGGAGTTGTGGTGTGGCCGTCTCGGCTGCACCGCGGCAGGCGAGACGCCTGCACCACAAAGCAGGACACCGCCGTCTCATTACATCAATTCCAGGGGCAGGCTGCCATTGGACCGTGGAAATTCGGAGTGGGCAAGAGTGCGGAATGCGGAGTGACGACTCGCGAGGCAGTGCACAAGAATATAGCGTCACCTCACCCCCCCTTCCGCCCCTTGCTAAGGGGGGAGGGCGTGCTGCGCACGTGGGGAGCGGCGCTGTGCGAACCTCTGCGCTGTGCGAGAGACGGGCGCGGGAGACAGGAACGATGGCGAAGCCGTCGTCGTCCGTTCTCCTTGTCTTCTCTCCCTGGAGTGGGGACGCCCGCGCGCACGGAGGGCGCTGAGGTAACGACAGGTTGGGTGGGTCAGCGGGCGCGGCCGCGGAGGAGGGGGTAGGCGCCGAGGGCGGCGGCGAGGAACCAGAGGAGGTTGCCGGCCGATTCGAGGGGCTGGGGTTCGCTGGGAGAGGTGGAACCGCCAGAATGGGTGGAGGCGACGCCGCGGGCGACGTGTTGCGAGACGAGAGCGTGAAGCGCGGCTTCGCTCGAACCGGAATTGGAACCGAAACTTGAGCCGAAACTCGCGCCGTTGCCGGCGACGCCCGGCATGCCGGGGAGGTACGGACCACCGAAATTGGCCAGCGCCAGGGCATCGAGCGTGGCGCTGCCGCCGGCGTCGAGGCTGCGGAGCGCGAGCTGCAGGACATCCATCCCCTGCCCCGGCATCTGACCGTCGGCCAGCTCCGGCATCCCAGCCAGCGACATCGTCCACGGGTCTGCCAGCAGCAGCTCGCGGCTGATGCCGGTGACCGAAGCCAGCGGATCATTCGCCGGCGGCAGGTCGCCGCTGACGGAAATCGCCTGCAGATTCGGTTCGCCGTTCTGCGAGCGGCGGGTCATCTCGAGGCACAGGCCGAGGATGGCGGCCGGCGACTGGGCATTCTCATCGCTGGTGAAGACGCTGCTGGACGTGGTTCGCCGGGTCAGGTCGATGGGGCCGGTGCCGGGGAGGTCGCCGGCGATTGGCGAGGGGCGCGCCGGTCTGGTTGCGGGTTTGTTATTGGGTTTGGCGGATGGCGTTGCGGGCGCGGAGGATGGCGCGGGGGGGGCGAACGTTGTGGAGCTGGTGATGATGCCGGCGCGGCACGCGGGCGAGATTGTCAGCGCGATGATCGCGGCGGCGAAGGGGAGGGTTGGTCGGTGATGAAGGAAGCGGGGCATTGTCGTTGAGGTTTCGCCGTTTTGTAGGTCAGGCTGTTCTGCCCGACACAAGCGGATTGCGTCAGGCACAGCCTGACCTACGCGCTCGCGTGGACTGAAGTCCACCCTACGGACGGTGAAATTACACGCGGGTTTCGGAGAGGGAGCTGAGGGTGACGGGTTCATCGTCGACGGGGACGAGCGACATGCCGGCGGTGAACTGGTAGCCGCGTTCGATTTCTTCGTGGCTGGGCAGAACGGCCGCGCGACGGAGGAACTTGACCGACTCGCAGAACAGGCGCCAGGCGGTGAGGAACAGCAACTTGACGTCCATGAACGGCGTCATGAATCGCACATAATAGAGGTCATACACGACCTTCTGGCGGACCGAATCGATGCTGGCGTCGGCAGGCAGGCGCAACTGCGCCAGGCCTGTGATGCCGGGCTGAACGTTCAGCCGTTCACGGTACCAGGGAATTTCCCAGTCGAGGCGGGCGACGAACTCGGGACGTTCGGGCCGCGGGCCGACGAGGCTCATTTCCCCCTTCACCACGTTCCAGAGCTGCGGGAATTCGTCGATGTGCGTGCGGCGGAAGAGGTGGCCGATGGGCGTGATGCGCGGGTCGTTCTCGGTCGACCAGACCGGCCCGGTGCCGGCCTCGGCGTCCTGCCGCATCGTCCGCAGCTTGAACAGCGTGAACGGGCGTCCGTCTTTCCCGAGCCGCACCTGTCGGTAGAACGCCGGTCCGCGCGACGTGAGCTTGACGATCAATGCGCCCGCCACAATGAACGGGGCCGTCAGCACGAGCAGGACGGAAGCCAGCAGCAGGTCGATGCCGCGCTTCAGCGGAACGTACCACGAACGGCCAGGCGTGAACGTAGCGGCGCCGGGAAAATCGAGATGCGACAGCGTCGCATGCCGATCGCTGGCGATGGCCACGGGATTCGTGCGGCCGGGGCTCGGCTCGGCGACAGGCGCCGTCTGATGAAACTCCAGACCGGGTGTAGCGATCGATCCGATACTCATGGCAGTAACTGTTCCTTCAAAGGTGCAGTCGGGTCGTCGGAATCTAAAATTGAAAATACAGGAAGGGGGAGTCGCGTCCCCCCATGATGATTGCGAAGCAGGCGCCGAACACGAACGCCAGCACATTGGCCGTCCGCAGGTTCCAGCGGAATTCGCCGTGCCAGTCGAAGGCGTTGGGGCCGGCCATGCTCCAGGCGGCGGCCAGCACGGTGACGAACGCGAAAATCTCCCAGTTGTTCATCATCACGCCCGCTGTCGGGACGAACATCGCCGTCAGCATCTGCCCGGCGACAGTCAGGTTCTCGGCGCGGAACAGGACCCACCCAATCATCACCAGCAGGAAGAACGCGCTCTGGCGGACGATGCAAGGCAGATTGTCCCAGCGCTTGCCGAGATAGCGGTGGCCGATCAGCAACAGTCCGTGGTAGGCGCCCCACAGGATGAACGTCCAGTTGGCGCCGTGCCACAACCCCCCCAGCAGCATGGTGAGCATCAGGTTGCGGCAGGTGGACCAGCCCCCGCCGCGATTGCCGCCCAGCGGAATATAGAGGTAGTCACGCAGGCACGCCGACAGCGAGATGTGCCAGC
>JACQFH010000299.1 GCA_016200145.1 Planctomycetia bacterium
TTCGACAGCGAGCCGTTGTGGACCAGGCAGAAATCCTCGCCGGCCGTAAACGGGTGCGCGTGCGCCGGCGAAACGGCCGATTCGGTCGCCATGCGAGTGTGCCCCACGGCGTGCGTCCCCGCCAGCGATAGAAACCCGTACCTGTCGGCGATTTCCTCGGGGTGCCCCTCGTCTTTATACACGTCGATCACGCGACCGGCGGAAAGCAGGTGCACCGGCAGCTCGCGGCATTCCAGCCAGCCTTGAACGGTCGCAGGATCGGCGTCGCTGAACAGAATGGCATGGCTTTCGATCGATTCGATCTCGGCAGTCGCTTCGGTCTCGGTCGAAAACTCGGCGACCAGGGCCAGCCAGTCGAAGTCGGGGTCGGGAGAGTAGAAGCTGTAGCGGCGAAAGCCGTCTTCGAGCGGATCCGAAAACACGGCCAGCCCCGCCGAATCGGGGCCGCGCTCCCCCATGCAGGTAAGCATGGGGACGACAAATTCGCCCAGCGTTTCGCGCAGCCGGGCGTCCCGGGCCATAAATCCGACGATTCCGCACATTCGTCATTCCTCGTGAAGACAGACCAGACCGCGGCGTCGCTGCGCACAGCCCGGCTGGGGAAACCTCAGAGTATCGAATGCCTGCCGCAGATTCCACAGTACGCGACGAAGTCGACGTGACACGTTAGAATGGCGGACGTTGTGGACCTTTGGACTTTGCGGCGCGATGACAAACGCGACGCAGGCAGCGCGGAACCCACCAGTATGTCGCAGTGCAAACACATCGTATTGCTCAAGTTTCCGCCGCAGACGACGCGCGAGGCGATCGCCGCAATTTTCGAGGCGCTCGACGACTTGCAGGAGAAAATCCCAGGCATCATCGATATCTGTGCCGGGCCGTATGAAAGTCCCGAGGGGCTCCACAAGGGGTTTACACACGCCTTCATCGTGACGTTCACCGACGTGGAAAGCCGCGATGCCTACCTCGAACATCCCGCCCATGAGCCGGTCAAACAGATGATCGTGAAAGAGCTGGCCGGGGGCCTGGCGGACGTGATTGCCTTCGATTTCAAGGTCGACGACCGGTTCCGGTATTGACGAGCGCCAATGCCAAACGCCGAGCAATACCTGAAGCCTGAAGTCATCCGCACGGTTTCGCGGCTCGACCTGCGGGCGCGGTTCATCGTCGAGGGATTCTTAAGCGGCCTGCACGCCAGCCCGTTTCACGGGTTCAGCGTCGAATTCAGTGAGCACCGGCGCTATGCACAGGGAGACGACCTCAAAGACATCGACTGGCTCGTGTACGCCAAGACCGACCGGTACTACGTCAAGAAGTACCAGGCCGAGACGAACATCACCGGCTACCTGCTGATGGATCTGTCCGAAAGCATGGCGTACACGTACCGCCAGGAGTTGACGAAGTTCGATTACGCCATTTGCCTGGCCGCGGCCCTGGCATACATGATGATCCACCAGCAGGACCCCGTCGGCCTGATCACGTTCGACGACAAGATCCGCCACAGCCTGCCGCCGCGCAGCAAGCGGACGCAGCTCGGCAACATCCTGGCGATCCTGTCGAAGCTCAAACCGACCGGCCCCACGGAGATTGCCAAGAACCTGCACAGCATCGCCTCCATGGTTCGGCACCGCAGCCTGATCATGCTGTTTTCCGACCTGCTGGCCGACCCCGAGCCCACGATCAAGACGTTGCGCCAATTACGCTACCGGGGCCACGACGTGATCCTGTTTCATATCCTCGACGAAGCCGAGGTTCACTTTCCGTTCAGCGGGCTGATCGACTTTCGCGAGCCTGAAACGGGAGACACACTGATGGTCGACGCCGACGGCATGAAGGCCGACTATCTCGACGCCGTGCGTGAAATGTGCGAAACGTACCGCCGCGAATGCTTCTCGGCGGGCATCGACTACGTGGGCCTCGATACGAGCATGCCGTTCGACAAGGCGCTGGTCGAGTACCTGTCATCAAGGCAAGCGCGGTTCTGAGGAAGCGGTATCCCAATGTTCGCGATCAAGGTCTCTCGGCGGGGATGTGCGACAAGGAGAATGATGACGCGAGGATGGAGGATCGAAGATGGAGGATGGCGACGGAGGGGATCCCATCCCGCCATCTTTGATCCTCCATTTTCCATCCTCCTCGTGCTGCTTGGCGTCCAGGTCTGCGCACGCGGGGCTGATTACAGCGCCCGCCGCGCCTGATCCGCCGCGTACGCCTCCAGCTCGAACGGATTGTCGAGATAGGGATCGTAGCCCTTGAACCAGCACCAGACGCTGGCGCCCAGATACATTGGGATGAACAGCGGTCCCCAGCGCTCGTATTGCCGCACGTGCACGTGTTCGTGATACCGGCTGTGATCGAGACATTCCTGATCGCGTCCGATGATAACGTGGCCCAGTGTCATGGCGGCGATCGGCCCCATCCAGGGCGAGCCGCGACGCAACAACCATGTGACCAGCCCGCCGTGCACCTCGACCACGCCCCTTATGACACCCGGCCGCCCGCCGGTGACGACTCCCGCGACGACGAGCAACAGCGCGCCCATCGTGACCGGGGCGACCCAGAGGTAAGCAATCGTGCGGCGGCAGTAGTACATGACGTGCACACTCAAAAAGGCCGGTAACTTTCAGATCCAGCAGATCGCACATCCGGCGGATCTGCCGCTTTCGGCCTTCCATCAGCACGAACCGCAACTGGTTCGGGTTGATCCATTCGACCCGCGCCGGCTTGAGCGGCTTGTCGTCCAGCGACAGGCCGTGTCTTAACAATGACAGGCCTGCGTCGCCGAGACTCCCCTCGATGCGGACCAGATATTCCTTTTCAAGGGTCGAATCCTCGCCGGTGAGCTGCCGGGCCAGCCGGCCATCCTGCGTGAAGACGAGCAGCCCCTTCGAATCGATGTCGAGCCGTCCCGCAGGGGCCAAACCCCGCAGATGGTCCTTCTGAAACTCCGGCCCTGCGAACTCGGCGGCCCGGTTTTCCGGCGTGATCAGCTCGACCGCCGGCCGATAGCCTTTTTCCGGCTGACCTGAGACGAGGCCGATCGGCTTATTGAGCAGAAACGTCGCCAGCGATTGCTGCTGTGCCTGCGCCTCGTCGGCCAGCGTGATCGTCTGATGCGGCAGCACCTTCGTGCCCAGCGTGTCGATCTTCACGCCGTCGACAAACACCAGTCCGCGACTGATGTACTCGTCGGCCTCGCGCCGCGAGCAGATCCCGCGCTGGGCCATGAGTTTCGAGAGACGTAAAGGTTCGTCGGGCATGCATCCCTCAATACGTCGCGCGCCCGCCGGAAATATCGTAGCACTGCCCCGTCGTGAAACTGGCGTCGCTGCTGGCCAGGTAGTGAACGAGGGCCGCGACTTCTTCGGAGGTTCCTGGCCGACCGAGCGGCACACGCGAGACCATGTAGTCCCGCGTGGCCGGAGACAGGGCGTCCATCATCGGCGTGTGGATTACTGCCGGGCTGATGCTGTTGATCGTAATGTCTCCGTGCCCGGCGACTTCCTTGGCCAGCGCCTTGGTCAGGGCAATCAGGCCTGCCTTGGAAACACTGTAGGGAATGAGGTTGGGGTTTCCCTCTTTGCCGGCGATCGACGCCACGTTGACGATGCGGCCATATTTTCGCGCGATCATCGCCGGCAGCGCGGCGCGCGAGAGGAGGAACGGTCCGACGAGATTGATCGTCAGCACCTGCTCCAAGTCGCTACGGCTGATCTCGGCGATCGGCCCCACCTTGCCGATGATGCCGGCGTTGTTGACGAGAACATCAACCGGCCCGGCTTCCGCGGCCAAATGGGCCAGAGCGCTGGCAATATCGAATTCACGGGTCACATCGCCGACGAGGGGGACGCCGCCGATTTCGGACGCGACCGCCCCCGCCGCATCGCCGCGCAAATCCAGCACACCGACGCGCGCCCCGGCGGCCGCCAGCCGTCGTGCGATAGCCGCCCCAATCCCTTGGCCCGCTCCGGTGACGAGAGCGACTTTGTCTTTGAGTGAAAAGAAGGGGTCGGCGGTGGTCGTCATCCGGCAGACATCTCAAAGGTGAACTTTGCCACGGATGAAACACGGATAAAACACGGATTGACTGTACCTTACCCTGATCCGTGTTTTATCCGTGTTTCATTCGTGGCTCCTTTATCGTCCTTTTTCACGAAACGGAGTTTCAATGAAATGCGCTATCGCGGAAGGGGCGACACGAGGCCCGTTTCGGGACTGGAGGCTGTTGCATAGAGCTTTCGCGGTATCCGGCCCGCGAGATACGCCAGCCGGCCGGCGGTTGTGGCCTGCCGCATGGCGTGGGCCATGGGGAGCGGGTCGCGGGCGCCGGCGATCCCCGTGTTGAGCAGCACGCCGTCGCAGCCCAGTTCCATCGCGAACGCCACGTCGCTGGCCGTGCCGACGCCGGCGTCGACGATCACCGGGTAATTCGAATCGTTTTCTTTGAGATACTCCAGGCAGATGCGGATGTTGTTGGGGTTCAGAATGCCCTGCCCCGATCCGATCGGGCTGCCGGCGGGCATCACCGACGTGGCCCCGGCCTCTTTCAGCCGGCGGGCTGTCATCGGGTCGTCGGTTGTGTAACACAGCACTTGAAACCCGTCGGCGACCAGCTGCTCGGTCGCCTTGAGAGTCGCCACCGGATCGGGAAGCAGGGTCTTTTTGTCACCAAGAACTTCCAATTTGACCCAGTCGGCCCCCGGATTTTCCAGGTTCTTGAGCAGCTCGCGCCCCAGCCGGGCGTTTCGCACGGCGTCTTCCGCCGTGAAGCAGCCTGCCGTGTTGGGGAGAATCGTGTACCGCGCCAGGTCGATGAAATCGAGGATGTTGCGCCCCTCTTTGTCGATCAGCCGCTCGCGGCGAACAGCGACCGTGACGACTTCGGCGCCGCTGGCATCCAGGCAATCGCGCATCAGATCGTACGTGGCATACTTGCCGGTGCCGACGATCAAGCGCGACTTGAACGTGTGATTGCCCAATACCAGTGGTGAGTCGCCACCCATTCCGTCAGCCTCCCCCCACCAGCGTGACGATCTCGAGCTGGTCCCCGTCTTGGAGGACACAGTCGGCGTGGCGAGTGCGCGGCACAAGCTCGAAATTCCGCTCGACGGCCAGGTACCGCGGCTGCATTTCGAGCGCGGCGATCAGGCGGGCGACAGTCATCCCCGCATCAACCTCGCGCGCTTCGCCGTTCATCACGATTTTCACGAATCGATTCTCCATCAACACTCCATTTTGCAGTGTAGGAGTGCCCCGATTGAGCGTCAAGGAGCTGTTTGTCGTGCCGAGGTGCATCCATCGAGCGGGATGGTCGACTCCGTGCCCCGGCCGCTTCGCGGCGGCCGGGGCACTGCATTGCAGAATGGATTTGGCTTTGGCGTGTTTGTAAGCACGCCTGGATTTGCACGCGATTCGTGGACCGTCATTCCTGCGCGTGAAGTGCCCCGGCCGCCGAAAAAGCGGCCGGGGCACGGTCGCGATCCCCGGCCACCCGGAAAACGGATGCGCTCGTAGTACCGCCTTCAGGCGGTCGTTATCCGGCGCAACTCTCGTTTGATTCAAAGACCGGCTGAAGCCGGTACTACGAACGTACGAACCTTCGGGCCTTCATTTCGAAGCGCGGCAGCGAGCCCGAGGCGACGGCCAACACTTCGGCCTGGAAGTGCCAGCGGGCTTTGATTGTCTCCGCGATTTGCGAGGTCAGCGCGGCGATCGCGGGACCGCTGAGCGCCGCTGCCGGTTCAACCTCGATCCGCAGATGTTGCATCGCTTTGACGGTTTGCAGCTCGATGCGAAACTCGGCGACGCCGTCGAACCGACGGACGATTTCTTCAAGAGCCGATGGGTAAAGGTTGTTGCCACGGATCGTGAGCATGTCGTCGACACGGCCGAGAATTCCGCCGGGGAGGTAGAGGAGGTGGGGGCGGAGTTGCAATGAAGACGGGTTCACATTGTCGCGCGACCCCCCCTGACCCCCCCTTCCGAAGGGGGGGAATTCATCTCTCCCCCCCTTCGGAAGGGGGGTGGTGGTGGTGGGGTCGCTGCCTGTCGAACCGGCGCCGACATCATGTGCCACTCCCGCACACACCCGATCCCCCGTCCGATAACGAATCAGCGGGCTCCCCGTGCGCCCAAGATTTGTGATTACCAACTCCCCTTCTTCGCCTGGGGAGACCGATTTGCAGGTCTGCGGGTCAATGATCTCGGCGATGCACTCGGTTTCCAGAACGTACAGTCCTCCCGGATGGTCGAGCGACTCGATCGCCAGCGGGCCGAGTTCGGTCATTCCCCAGTGATCGACGACCTGCGCTCCCCACGCGGCTTCGATGCGCCGGCGCGTGGCGGGGATATTTCCCCCTGGCTCGCCCGCCACCAGAATTGCGCGGACACCGGTTTTGGTCAGGTCGACATTTTGCTCGGCCGCGGTTTCCGCCAGGCGCAGGGCATAGGTCGGAGTGCAGCAGACAACCGTAGTCTGGTTCTCTTGGAGCAGCGCGAGGCGCGACGGGCTGCTCATTCCGCCCGCGGGAATGCACAAATTGCCTAACCGGTTCGCTCCCTCAAACCCTGCCCAAAACCCCAGGAACGGCCCGAATGAGAAAGGAAAGAATAGTCGGTCATCCCGGCGCAGGCCCATCAATCCGAAAAGCTGCCGCCAGGTTTGCAGAATCCAATCCCAACTGGCGGGCGTATCGAGCCAGCGCAGCGGAGCCCCGGTCGTCCCCGAGGTCTGGTGCAGGCGAGAGTACGCCGAGACGTCGTAAGTCAGATTCGTACCGTACGGTGGTTGGGCGGCCTGATCCGCCAGAACGTCGGCCTTGGTCGTCAGGGGCAGTTTTTGCAGGTCGGCGAGACTCTTGATCTGAGTGGCCGAAAGGCCCGCCTCGGCGAACCTGGACTGCCAGAAGCGGTTCCGCTGCAGGACTTCCGCCAGCAGCGCCTGCAACCTCGCGACCTGCAGCCGTTCCAGTTCAGAACGGGATCGGACCTCGGTCGTCATTCCCAGGGAACTCATACAGATCGTAAATCCAGCAGCCTCTTCGTGTCTTTCGCCCCTTTTCGTGGTTCTACAAGATCTGGCCACGAAAGGCACGAAAGAAGCAAAAATCGGTGACAAAAATCCGGCCCATCAGTCAAACTCGATGCCAGCTTGCCCAGTTTTCGCACGTTCAAGTCAACTTAGCCTGCGGTCGATGACTTTTGAGTATGACTGTCAACGGCAAGCAAGAGCAACTGCGCCTGGGTTTTCTGACGGCGATTGAAGTGCCGGATAAAGGGTTCGTAGGCGGATTGCTGGTCACGAACCACCAGGGCCGCCCGCTGGAATTTCAGTGCACGGTGCCGATCAAGGCCAACGTCACGCAGGAAATCCTGTATGGTCCGACCCTGGCGTCGTTTATCCTGGGCGAACTGATCGGGGGGACACTCGTCGAAAAGGCGGGAGTCAAACCGCAACTGATCCTGACCGACCAACTGCAGATCCTCGAGCTGCGCAACCATATCGACCGGCCTGTCGCGCTTGTGGAAAAAGTCCCGACCGAACCGGCCTCCGGCGAATCGGGACCGCGCCGGTCGATCCGACTGGGCCGCCAGATCATTCAGTTCCATCCGGCGCATGTCGAGGATGAGTCGATGGTTTCGCGCGACACGAAACAGGTTCCTGCCGACGCCGACCTTCAGGAACCGTTCGAGCGCGTCCGTGAAGCGCTGCAGGAGACGCTCAAGAGCGGGGCCCTGCGATGATCGGCGACGACACCGTTCTGATCCCCGCGCCGGACTGTTTTCCCCAGGCTGACGTGGAGCAGAGTCCACTGGCCGCCGGGAATTCAAGGCCCGAGGTGCAGATCTATGCATCCGGGCTCAACGTCGCGCTCAACCGGGTCCCCAAGGTCCGTTGCGTGAGCGTGCCGGTTCAGATTGCAGACGTCACGCTGCTGCCATGGCGGCCCAACTGGTCGCGCGTGAAAACCATTCGCCTGACGTTTCCCGCCGGGTTTGAATTCCTTCCGCCCCCCAAAGAGCGCCAGTCGGCAGCGGGGGCGAATGAACTGATTCCGGTGCAGGCCCCGGCGCCCCCGCCCGCAACGGCCGGCGACGGCGCCGTGCCCGAGCGCAAGGCGACGCGAATCAAGCCGCCGGCAGAAGCCATTTCGATCGAAGACCGCCTGTTCTATCTGCTCCAGCCTCCGCTCGAAACGTGGCTCAAGGGGCAGGAGCTGATCATGCCCTTCGAGCCCTTCCCCTACCAGTACGAGGGAATTGCCTGGCTTTTCTCACAGAAGTCCGCGCTGCTGGCCGACGAGATGGGGCTCGGCAAGACGATGCAGACGATCACGGCCATCCGGCTGCTGCTGCGAGCGGGGCAGGCGCGGCGCATCCTGCTCGTCTGCCCCAAGCCCCTCATTCCCAACTGGCAGCGAGAATTCAAGATGTGGGCCGAGGAGCTGCCTGTCGTCACGATCGAATGGGACGGCACGCGGCGACAGATGCTGTGGACGATGCCGGGGGTCACGATTCTCTTAGCCAATTACGAGCTGCTCGTCCGCGACATGGAAACGTTCGGCGACGCGCCGCCGCAATTCGACCTGGTGATTCTCGACGAGGCGCAGCGCATCAAGAACCGCGATTCGCGCACGGCGACCACGGCGCGCCACGTGCCTCGCAAGCGAACCTGGGCACTCACCGGCACTCCGATCGAGAACCGGCCGGAAGAGCTGGCGTCGCTGTATGAGTTCATGGAGGTCATTCCGCCGAGGGCCACCCCCGACATTCGGCAGCTCACGCAACTGGCCAAAAAGTTCATTTTGCGCCGGACCAAAGACCTGGTGATGAAAGACCTCCCGCCGCGGCTCGACCGCGACGAATACCTCGACCTCGCGCCGGCCCAGCGGCTGGCCTACGACACGGCCGAGAAAGAAGGAGTCGTGCAGCTCAACGAGTTGGGCGAATCGATCTCGATCCAGCACGTGTTCGAACTCGTGCTGCGGCTCAAGCAGATTACAAATTTCGACCCGCTCACGGGGGAAAGCTCCAAACTCGAACGGGTCGAGGCCGACATGGAAGAAATCGCCGAGTGCGGCGGCAAGGCGATCCTCTTCAGCCAGTGGACCCGCTGCATCGACTGGCTCGAGCAGCGCCTGGCCCGGTTTAACCCGCTCGTCTATCACGGCAAAGTGCCGACGCCCAAGCGCGAGCCGATTTTGAAACGGTTTAAGGAAGACCCGAAGTCGCACCTCCTGATGATGAGCTATGCCACGGGGGCCGTGGGGCTGAATCTGCAATTCGCCGGGTACGTGTTCCTGTTCGATCGCTGGTGGAACCCGGCCATCGAAGACCAGGCGATCAACCGGGCGCACCGCATCGGGCAGAAGAGCCAGGTGATCGTCACACGATTCATCTCGAAAGACACGATCGAAGAACGGATCAACCGCGTCCTCGACGAAAAGCGGAGGTTGTTCGCCGCCGTGCTCGGGGAAGGAGACGCCACGAACGTCTCGCTGAGCATGAACGCGTCAGAAATCTTCGGACTGTTCGATCTGAAGGCGCGCCACGGAAAAGGGACCCGCGCCATCGGCCCGCAGGCGCCGGCGGCATAACGCGCCAGCTGTTTGGCAGAATTTGATTCTCGTAAATCCGAAATCCAAATTCCGAAATGCCCTTCATCCGCTGCCGGCGAGGTCGAAGAGTTTCCCAAAGCGTTCGAGCACGCGGACTTTGAGCGGTGCGAAATCGGGCTGGTCGAATGTCCCGGAGCCCACGAGATCGAAGGCGACCTGACGGGCTTCAACCAGCGCGGCCTCATCGCGGGAGAGGTCGGCGACGGCCAGCGGCAATTCGCCATGCTGCTTCGTTCCCAGGATGTCGCCCGGCCCGCGCAGACGAAAATCGGCTTCGGCGATCTCGAAACCGCCGGCAAGCTTTTCCAGCTCCTGCAGGCGTTCGTTCGCCGCCGGTTCGTCCGTCTGCGCGAACAGAAAGCAATACCCCTGAAAGCTGCCGCGGCTCACGCGGCCCCTGAGCTGGTGCAACTGCGACAGCCCGAAGCTCTCGGCCCCCAGGATCACCATCAGCGTGGCGTTGGGAACGTCGACGCCGACTTCGACGACCGTTGTGGCCACCAGCACCTGAGTGCTCCCGCTGCGAAAGTCGTCCATCGCCGCGGCCTTCAATTCGGAATCGAGCTGGCCGTGTGCCAGCCCGACTTTCAACCCTTTCAGTTCGGTGTCGGAAAGCCGTCGGAAAACCTGCTCGGCCCCCAGGCCATCGGGATCGACTGCAATCTTGTCGTCGCTGCCGACGCGAGGACAGATGATGTACGCCTGCCGTCCTGTCGAGACTTTCCCGCGGACGAAGTCCCAGACCTTCTGCCGCGCCGCACCTTCTGGAACACGGGTGGTCGTCACTTTCTGCCGCCCGGGGGGCATGCCCGACATGACTGTCAGATCCAGGTCGCCGAACTGCGTCAGGCACAGGCTGCGGGGGATCGGCGTGGCGGTCATCACCAATGTGTGCGGAGTGAGGGCGCCGGAGGCGAAATGGGCCAGCTGCATGACGCCAAACTTGTGCTGCTCGTCGATCACAACCAGCCCCAGCTTTGAAAACGTCACGTCGCGCTGAATGACAGCCTGCGTGCCGATCACGAGTTGCACGTCTCCGGAGGCGATCCGCACCAGTGCATCGCGGCGCTCGGCAGCGGTGAGTTGTCCCGTGAGCAGGACCCGGTTGACCCGGCTCTGGGAGAGCAGTCGATCGATCGTGCCCCAATGCTGCCCGGCGAGCACTTCCGTGGGGGCCATCAGCACGGTTTGAAAACCCGCCGCGACGGCGACCAGCATGGCATAGACCGCCACCGCTGTCTTGCCAGCTCCCACGTCAGCCTGCAGCAGGCGGTGCATGGCGATGGGCGCATCGAGGTCGGCGACGATTTCGTGAATCGCCTGATCCTGCCCGGGCGTCAACTGGAAGGGGAGCAGACGGCGGATTCGCGAATCCACTTTGGCCGACAGGGGGAGCCGCGCCGCTGCACCGCGGGTTTGCCAGGTGCGTCTCCGCAGAGCCAGGCCGAGTTGCAGTTCCAGAAGGTCCTGAACAATCAACCTGCGCCGGCCGGCGTCGTACTGTTCGCGGTTCGCGGGAAGATGCACGCCCCGCAGGGCATCGCCGGTGCGCGGGACCTGGAGCCGGGCGCGAAACTCGTCGGGAAACTCGTCGGCCACCATGCCGCCGCAATCCTCGACGGCATTGCGGGCGATCCGCCGCATCTCATGCATGGCGAGACCCTCGGTCAGGCTGTACACGGGGAGCAAGCCGCCATGCGCTTCCTGATCGTCGGCATTCAGCCACTGGACGCGGGGATTGGAAATCTCCCAGCGGCCGGCCCGGCGTTTCGGTTTCCCGGAATACAGGACGTATTCATCGTCGTGGAATTTCTGCAGCATCCAGGGCTGATTGAACCAGACGCCGCGCAGGAACTGGCCGTCGCAGTCGAGCAAGACGGCCGTCATCGCCATGCCGGCTTTGACCATTCGCGCATCGCGGTCGACGACGCGCCCGCGAACGGTCGCCAGGTTCCCCTCGACAAGATCGTCGACGCCGACGACATGCGTCAGGTCGAGGACGTCACGGGGCAGAAAATACAGGAGATCCTGTATCGTCGTGATGCCCAGGCGAGCGAGCAGGTCAGCCCGGTGGGGACCAACGCCCCTGAGAAACTGGACCGGGGTCTGAAGGGTGAGATCAGCCATGATTCGGATAATTCAATCCGATCCCCGGCAAAGAAAAAAGAAAGCGTCCTGGGCTCACACCCAAGACGCCTTCTGATTTACCATTAGTGGAAGTGCGGGCCAACGCTTACCACCATGGTGAGAAAAGGATGTTGCACGCGGTGTGCCAGAGATCGCAAAAAACCGCGCCGTGCCATTTGTCTATGCGGCGTAATGGTTTGCGATCTCTCTGCGATCTCAATGGTGGTTCGTGTTCAATCACTCCGGTCGTTGCAAAATCAGTCAGTTGTAGCAATTCAACTGGCGCAATGACTAATTCATGTCTCCGTCGACCGGTTTCTTGTCTTTCTTGGGAGCGGGCTTCGGCTTCTTCGTGTCCTTTTTGGGGCTTCCGCCGTCGAGGACTCCAAACGGGTCTGTCGAGCCGCCTTTTCCCTTATCCGCGTCGTCTCCCTTGTCGGATTTGTCCCCTTTGTCGTTTTTCGCCGTGGTCTTCGTCGACTTTCCGACAGCCTTCTTCTTGGCCGACTTCTTGTCGCCGCCGGGAAATGCTTCGGAGGCCGTCATCTGCTTTTCGAGCGTCACCGTAATCGCCGTGGGAATAAATTTGCCTGCCCGGGTCGCTCCTTCGACTTCCACCTGGGCTCCCTTGACGGCATGTTCCACTTCGATCGATTCGATCGAAACATCGACGCCGCCCGGATCAAACGCGACTCGGTAAGGCGTCCCCTCGGCCTCGAACGTGAACGACTCATCGTCGGCGTCAATCACGGCCCCCGCGATGTGGCAGACTTCAGCGCTGTTCGGGTCTTGCTCCATCCGTTCACCTGGTCCTTTGCCCCCCAGATGAATCTTGAACTTCTTACCGTGCAGGTAGTTGTTGCCCGGATTGCGGACGACGTCTTCGGACGAAACGTGCATGCCGCCGTGCTTGAAAAGGCTGATGTCCCCCTTGGCATGGACGACAAAGTTGGTCTTGGCGTTGACCTGCACTTCGAATTTCTCGCCGTCCGATTCTTCGATCGTGAGCGTGGCGGTTTTGCCCTTCTTTTCCACCTCGGCGATCGTGCCCTTCTTCTTCTCGCCGGAGTCGGCCCCCTTCTTAGACTTGGCCCCCTGGGCCATCGCGGTGGCCGGCAGACAGGCGATACCGACGCAGGCGGCAAGGCACAAAACGGCAAGTCGGGTCCCGTGTTTTGGATATTCAGACCAGCGTGTCATTTGGAGACTCCTGACGGTGAAAGACAGGCCCGGACGGAACATGCCGGGCGTTCCCGGCGCGGCGACCCTGCCTACTGAAAGCATATCGTCGGAGGATCGTGTCGCCAAGCGCGTTTTTCGGATGGAGCGGCGGGAGGCAACTCGCGGAAGTGCCCCGGCCGCTTTTTCGGCGGCCGGGGCACTCTGGCGAGTTCTGCTACGCGGTCAGGCGGCCGGACAGCACAGTGACGGCGGTGCCGCTCAGGGCGACGCGCCTTCCATTGAGCCGCACGCCGATGATCCCCCCGCGTGCCGAGATCTGATGGCCCAGCATTTCGGTCTTCTTCAGCTTCTCGCCCCAAAATGGTCCCAGGCAGCAGTGCGCCGATCCACACACCGGGTCTTCGTTGACGCCGACGGCCGGGGCAAAGAACCGCGAAACGAAATCGAACCGTGGGTCGGCGGAACGAGCGGTGGCAATCGTGCCGCGCGCCGGAATCGCCCCCAGCAGGCCGTAGTCGGGCCGCAGTGCGAGGACGTCGGCCTCGCTGGCGAACTCGGCGATCAAATCGAATCGGTTCCGGCCAACTGAAATGGGTTCTGCGCCAAGCGCCGCAGACAGTTCCGGCATCGAAGGGACCGGCGCAGGCGGCTCCGCCGGGAAATCGAGCTCGATCTTCTCTCCCCGGCGCGAACAGGTGAGCAGGCCGCTGCGCGTCTCAAAACGAATCGGCTCATCGGCCGGGGCCAACGTCTGTTCCCACAAGAGATGCGCCGAGGCAAGCGTGGCATGCCCGCACAGGTCGACTTCGACGGCGGGGGTGAACCACCGCAGGCCAAAGGAGCCGCCTTCCCGCGGGACCAAAAAGGCCGTTTCCGACAGGTTCATCTCAGCGGCGACGGATTGCATCCAGCCCGCCTCGGCCGGCGCTTCGAGAGGACAGATCGCCGCCGGGTTCCCCTGAAATGGCCGCCCGGCGAAGGCGTCGACGATGTAGATGGGAATTGACATTTGAGATTCGGTGGCAATGGGCGAGGGAATTACCCCGCAGAAATCATTCTGACGCGAACCACGCAGTATAGGTTCGCTGTGGCGCAGAGCAACCGGGGCAGGACACTGCGAATTTGGATCGGCAGCACATTGCCGTCAGGCTGGAAAGCCTGACCTACCGGTCGATTTCGCCCATTACGACGTCCAGCGAACCGACGATGGCGGGGATATCGGCGATCAGGCAGCCCGCGCACAGGGGGGCCGTCACCGACAGGTTGCAGAACGACGAGCTTTTCGCCCGTGCCCGCAGCGGATTGACGGCGTCGTTGCCGATCACGTAGAAGCCCATCTGGCCGCGCGGGCACTCGGTTTCGAGGTAGGCTTCGCCGCGGGGCAGCTTGGTCGCCATCTTGAACGGAACGCGGTAGGTCCCGTCGGCCTTTGGATATCGCGCCAGCGCCTGCCGGACGAGATTGATCGACTGATTGACTTCGCGCATCCGCACGAAGAACCGGCACCAGTTGTCGCCGAGCTCGGCCTCGGGAGGGGCCACGTCGAACGGCGCGACCTGCACCTGCCAGTCGTAGCCTTCGTACATTCGCGTGTAGATTTTCTCGCCGTCGCGGCGGAGGTCGTGATCGACGCCGCTGCCCCGCAGCACGGGCCCGGTGCAGCCGTAGTCGATCGCCATCTCCCGCGACATGATTCCCAGCCCGGCGGTCCGCTTGATGAAAATCTGGTTCCGGGTCAGCAGCGTGTGATATTCGAAAATCCGCTTTTCGAGCCATTCCAGAAAAATCAGGCAGGCGTCGATCCACGACAGCGACAGGTCCATCTTGTGGCCCGTCAGGGCGGCCAGGCCCGGCGGGATCGTGATCTGGGCCGGCAGGTCGTGCGTCGCACCGCCGATCGTCAGGTAGCTGTACGTAAGCCTGGCGCCGCACACTTCTTCGAACAGGTCGAGAATGATCTCGCGTTCGCGGAACGCGTACAGGAACGGGCTGAACGTCCCCAGGTCGAGGCCGTAGGCCCCCATGCCGACGAGGTGACTTGCGACGCGCCCCAGCTCGGCGATCGCCACGCGCAGCACCATCGCCTTCTCGGGGACCTCCATCTTGATCAGCTTCTCGACCGCCAGTGCCCAGCCGAGGTTCATGTTCATGCCGGCCAGGTAGTCCATCCGGTCGGTGTACGGAATCCACTGCTGCGGGGCCAGGTTTTCACCGATCTTCTCGGCGCAGCGGTGCAGATAGCCGATGTGCGGCGTGACTTCATGAATCACTTCGCCGTCGGTCTTAAGCAACAGGCGCAGCACGCCGTGCGTGCTGGGGTGCTGCGGCCCCATGTTCACCAGCATCTCGTCGGTGCGGACGTCGAACTCGATGATGGTGGGGTCGACAATCGGTCCGGTAGCAGTCGCCATAAACATCCTCACATTCAGCTTACTTCATCGAGCGGCGTTCGAGGTCGTTGATCTTCTCGGCCA
>JACQFH010000297.1 GCA_016200145.1 Planctomycetia bacterium
AGCGCCAGTCTACCCCAGCCGGTAATTCCGTCGACGGCCGGCAGCAATTCCCTGCGCCGCCATAAGATGAGGAGGGCGACAGGCACGATAAGAAAGCCGTGGACCGAGTCGGGATCGGCGCTCCAGGCTGCCACAAGCGATCCGATCGTCGATCCGTACAGCCATAAAAGCAGAGTTGCGGAGATGACGGCCGCGGCCGCCCAGAAGGCGGGAGCAGGTCCGCATTCGACTTCTGGCGCCGCGACTGGTCGTGAATTTGCCGCGGCGGTCGCGGTGACCTGGACGGGTTCGGGCGTGTCATCTCGCAGCCGAGCGAATTCGCGACCGATCGGGCTTCGCGGCGCGGTTGCCAGAGGCTGCGCGACGGGAGCGATCTGGTCGGCCGCCCGAGACGCCGGCGCGACATTGCGCGGGGGAATCGCGGCGGACGGCGGGCCGTGATGGAAGTCGGTGGGCCGCCGCAAAAGCGGGCTGCGAGTTGTGTTGTGACGCTGTGACATGCCAGGCGAGGTGTTGCCGATCGATTCTGTTCGAGAAAACCCGGTGTTTCTGCGCGAACTCTGCGCGCACTCCGTTCCCGTCGGTTGGGTATCCTGGGCAAGTATTTCACACAGGAGTGCCATTGATGGTCGTTGCGGTCGCAAGTGTTGCTTTTCGCAGACGCTCATTTTCAACCTGTGCCGGATGTGACGGGTTTGCCGGCGGCGGTGGTTGTTGTGCCGGGGCTATTCCGATTTTTGACGGGTTGCTAAACTCCCGATACGCGCGGGGCCTGTCGCGCGAGGACGGGAATCGTCGGCAATCACGGAGGACTTGTCATGCGGATTCTGGTGGCGGGGGGCGCGGGGTTCATCGGCAGTCACATCGTCGACGCGCTGCTGGCCAATCGACACGATGTGTTTGCGCTCGACAATCTGTCGACGGGGCGCAAAGAGAATCTGCCGGCGAAGGTGCCGCTGATCGTCGGCGACGTCCGTGACCGCGAGCGTTTGAAATCCGCGTTCGACGAAGTCCGCCCCGAGGCCGTCTGCCTGCAGGCGGCACAGATGTCGGTCAGCCGCTCGGTGCGCGAGCCGACCTACGACGCCGAAGTCAACCTGATGGGCCTCTTGGGCGTGCTCGAAAACACGGTGCGCGTGGGGGCGAAAAAAATCGTGTTCGCGTCGTCCGGGGGCGTGCTGTACGGCGACGTTTTCGCGCCGGCGCCTGAAACGACGCCATCCAATCCGATTTCGCCGTATGGCATCAGCAAGTGGTGCGGCGAATTGTACCTGCAGTTCTTCGCCCGCGAGCATGGATTGCGCAGCGTGGCGCTGCGGTATTCGAATGTGTACGGCCCGCGCCAGAACCCGCATGGCGAAGCGGGGGTGGTCGCCATCTTCGCTCAGAAGATGCTGGCCGGTCAGCAGGTCGTCATCAACGGAGATGGCCGGTACATTCGCGACTATGTCTATGTGAGCGACGTGGCCCGCGCCAATCTGCTGTCGCTCGAGCGCGACTTGCCCGAGACGTTCACCGCCATCAACATCGGCACGGGCGCGACCACCGACGTCAACGAGCTGGCCGAACAGATGCGTTCGCTGTGCATCGAAACGGCGGCCCGGCTGGGGCGGAAAGTGGCTGTTCCCGAACCGGCGCACGGCCCCGAGCGGGCCGGCGACCTGCGCTCGAACCTTGTGGCCAACGCCAAAGCGCGCGAGCTGCTGGGCTGGCAGCCGACCAAGTCGGTTCGCGACGGCCTGCGCGAGACGGTCGACTGGTTCGCCGCCCAAACGTGAGCCGCAGCGCGACGTAGCCGAAGTCGCCAGACTTCGGGGAGTGCGCGGCGTCAGGTTGCGGATCGGACTTGCCCGATGCCCGAACTCTGGCGAGTTCGGCTACGCATCACTTCGACGGCGCGGGTTTCGGTACCTGGTAGGTAAGCCGTTCGGAATCGGAAAGGTCGCGGCCCACACTGCGGCGCAGGCGGTCGATCAGGCGGCCGACGTCGAGGTCCCACAGGCGGATATTGCCGCGCTCGTCTCCCGTGGTCAGCCACTGCCCATCGGGAGAAAACACAAACGACATGACCGCGCCTTCGTGCCCGTGCAGCACGACGGGGCTGCGGGTGGTATCGGCGGTCGACAGGTTCCACAGTCGCAGCACGCCGCGCGCGTCACGGGCCGCGAGCCACTGGCCATCCGAACTGAACGCAATCTTGTCGAGATACGAGTCGTATCCGTGCAGCAGCGCGCCGCTGGCGTCGACTTTCTCGGCGGCGAGGTCCCACAGGCGGACTTCTCCGTTGGCATCCCCGGTGAGCAGCCGGCGGCCGCCGCCGCTGATCGTCAACTGGTCGATTTTTGCCTTATGTCCGCCAAGCAGGATAGCACGGCGGGCAATCGGCGGCGCGGTCAGGTCCCAGAGCCGGATACCCCCCTGCTCGTCGGCGCTCAGCATGCGTTTGCCGTCGGGGGTGAACGCAATTTCGAGCACGTGGCCGCGGTGTCCTTCCAGAAGCGTTCCGCTCTGGTCGGCGTCGGGCGCGCGGAAATCCCAGATCCGGGCCTCGCCGTTGTCGCCGGCGGCCAGGAAATGGCGTCCATTGGAATTGAATGCCACGCGCCGGAGCTTGGCCCGCAGCCCTCGAACCGGAACGTCGCACTGCGGGGTGCCGGCGGCGCCCAGTCGCCAGATGCGGACCTCTCCCAACTCGTCGGCGGTGATCAGTTCGTGTCCGTCAGGACTGAACACGATCTGCTGCACAACCGCCTTGTGCCCCTCGAGGGGAGTTTCGCTTTTGGCGATGTCGTCGGCTGCGAGATTCCACAGGCGCAGCTCAGACACAACGTCGCGCATCGCCAGCCACTTGCCGTCGGGCCCGAATGCGAGCTCGCGGATCGGCGCGCGATGCGACGCCAGCAGCAAAGTGCCGCCGGCGCTGTTGACCGTGCTGCCGCCCGGCGCCAGGCTCCACAGGCGGATTTCCCCGCGCGCGTCGGCCGTCGCCAGCCTGCTTCCGTCGGACGACCACGCCAGTTGCTGGACGCGATCTTTATGGCCCGTGAAAACGAGCATGCTCCGCGCGACGTCGGGGGCCGTCAGGTCCCAGACGCGGACCTGGCCCGAGGCGTCTCCGGTGGCGAGGCGCCGTGCATCGCCCGAGTACACCAGTCCAACCGGAGCCGAGCGACCGTGCAGCAGGACGGCGCCGTCGATCAGATCCGGGGCCGACAGGTCCCATTGTCGCACCTGCTCGTCGACGCCGCGCGTCAGCACTCGCCGATTATCCGAGAGGAACGCCAGGTGCTGAATGTGCGCGTCGTGTCCGCGGAGCACAACGGGGGGCGCGCCCGGCTGCGAGAGGTCCCAGATCATGGCCTGGCCCTTGCTGTCGACGGCGGCCAGCCGCTTGCTGTCGGGCGAAGCGGCAAGCTGGTTAATGTCGGCGCCCGGCCGGGCGGAAAGTAGCGTGTTCGAGGAAATGCCCTCTGAGTTCAGGTCCCACAGTCGCACTTCTCCGCTCAGCGTGCCTCCGGTTGCCAGCCAGCGATTATCGGCTGTGAAACGGCATACATTGATCGGCGCTTTCTGTCCTCGCAGAACGACTGAGCCGGCGTCGAGATCGGAGGCGGTGAGCAAGACCACACGCACCTGCCCGCCCGACTGAATCGCCAGTCGCCGCGCGTCGCCCGAGAACACGAGCTGCTGGACGCGCCCGTCGCGCTCGCGGCCACGCACCAGTGAGGCGCTGTTGCGGACGTCCGGCGACAAAAGATTCCAGAGACGCACTTCGCCCTTCTCATCTCCCGCAGCGAGCCGCTTCGAATCGTTCGAAAACGCCAGCTTCGTGATCGGCTTTTCGTGGCCGATCAGCGCGACCGGTTGCACGGCAGGATCGGCGGCCGTCAGGTCCCATAGTCGCACGATCCCTTTGGAATCGCTGGTCGCCAGTCGCCGGCCGTCGATGCTGACGGCAATCTGGTCGATGCGGACGTCGTCGGGGTGTTTCAGCGCGCTTGCCGGGCCCTTTGCGCCGGCGGGAGAAAGGTTCCAGATTCGCACCAGCCGGGAGGCGTTTCGCGTGGCCGCGTCGTCTCCTTCCCGAGTCGCGATATCCTCGTCGGCGGAGACCAGGCGATCGCCATCGGCGACGAACGCGAGCTTGACGACGCGCTTCCCGGGTTGTGCCAGGACGCCGGCCGGTTGCGCGGCGCCGGGAGTCGCCAAATTCCAGATTCGAATTTCGCCGGCCTGATCACCCGTCGCCAGACGTTTGCCATCGGGTGCGAATGCCAGCTCGGTGACGACGGCGCGGTGCCCCCGCAGCACGACGCGGGCTTTGGCGGGATCGACCGCCTGCAGGTCCCACACCTGCACTTCTCCGTTGCGCGCCGCAGAGGCCAGCCGGCGAAAGTCCGCCGTGAATTCGGTTACGGGACCGGCGGCCTGTGCGATCGGCCGTCCGCCCAGCGACTGCAGCGATTCGTACAGCTCTTCGCGTGCCAGCGCCACAATGGGCTCTTGGGCATTCAGCGTCGCATTCGCGGCCTCGACGGCCAGCAGCGCGCTGCGCTGCGGAAATTCGTGGCGCGCCAGGCGCGATTGTGCCGCCAGGCGCTCGGCCGTGGCGATCCGCAGTTGCTGTCGCGCCTCGGCCGCCAGCGCCGCGTTCTCGTCCGCCAGTTTCTCCTTCGATTCGGCAAGGGCGGTCTTTTCTGCGGCAAGTTTCGCGTTGTCCCTGGCTTGTCGTCCGTTCACCTCGGCAAGTTCGGCGTTGACCCGTGCCTGCCGACCGTTCTCTTCGGCCAGCGCACCGTTCTTTTCGGCGAGGGCGCTCTTCTCGTCGGCCAGTTTCTCGGCGCGTTCTTTTTCGTCTTTCGCGGTCAGGAACAGGGCTTTGTTTGTGTCGGCGAGTTCCCCTTTTTCGTGCGCAAGCGAGGCGTTCTTGCGCCGCTGCTCGTTGACCAGAAAGACGGCGGCCAGCGAAACGATCGCCACGAGCAGCGCCCCGGCCACTGTGGCGCCAAGGGCCCCGCGGTTGCGCCGGGCGACGCGCGCGAGTTTCTCGAAGGGAGAATCCGGGTCGGCCGCGACCGGCTCGTCGGCCAGCCAGGCCTCGACGTCTTTGGCGAGTGCCGTGGCGCTGGCGTATCGGTCGGCGGGGGCGACGGCCATCGCCTTGTGGCAGATGGCGTCGAGCGCTCTGGGCACGCGCGGGTTTCGCTCGCGCGCCGAAGGAAAGTCGCCCGTGCGGACGCGCTCGAGCACGGCCGGCAGCGAGTCGGCCTGAATCGGGACTCCGCCGGTGACGAGGTGGAACAGCGTGGCGCCCAGGCTGTAGATGTCGCTGTGGGGGCCGAGCTGGCCGATTTCGCCGGCGGCTTGTTCGGGGCTCATGTACTGCGGGGTGCCGATGAGGGTGCCCGGCAGAGTCTCGTTCGATTCCGCCTGCATCGGGATCCGCAGCGTGCCGCCGAAGTCCCCCGCCCCCGGTTTCTCGTGGACGCGCTTGGCGATGCCCCAGTCGACGACCAGAGTTTCGCCGTACTTCCCGAGCATGATGTTGCCGGGCTTGAGGTCCCGATGCAGAATTCCCCGGTCGTGCGCGTACTGAATCGCTTCGCAGACGTCGACGAACCGCATCAGCAGCTTGCGGAATTCGAGGTTGCGGCCGCTGAAATCGCGTTTGCTTTTGGCGTCGGGGCTTTCGGCGTGCAGTTGGGCGATGCCGTCCTGCAGGCTCGTGCCACGGATGAACCGCATGGCGTAGTACGGACGGCCGTCGGGATACGTTCCCAGTCCGTAGATCGGGACGATGTTGGGGTGTTCCAGGCTGCCGGTGATTTCCGCTTCCTGAACGAACCGACTGCGGCACACGTCGTCTTGCGCAAAACGGCTCTGCATTTCTTTGAGAGCGACTTCGCGATTGAGCTCGACGTCCATCGCGACCGAGACTTTGCCCAGCGCGCCGCGGGCGTGGGGACGCAAAATGCGGTATCGCTCGGCAGGGCCTGCGACGGGGCCCGAAGCAACGGAAGCCGCGGCGATGGCCGGGGGCGCAGCGGGCACTGCCAGAGGCACGGGGGGCGCGGGAGGCAAGACCGTGGACTTGGGAACGGTGGTCGGGGCGTTCGGCGGGACTGCCGTCTGCCGGCCGGGAGGCGACTCGGGTTTTTCGTCGGCATTCGCCATGACAGATTGCGGCTCAGATCGCCGGAAAGCAACGGTCCCCGCGAGTCTTTGCGCTCCCGGGAATCGATTGCGCGGCGGGCCAATACCAACCCGAAGCGCTAGCGAGGGCGTGCGTTTTTGCGTTCTCGCTTGCGCTTCGAGTTGCTGTTGGAACTTGAATTCTTCGAATTCACCGGCTTCGGCCCCTTGCCCTGCTTGTAGCCTACCTTGAATCCCCGCAACACGCCAGCGGTTCGCGCACCGTACCGGAATTCGTGGGAATTCTGCCGCGGGCCGCGCGCCAGCCACGCCCGAACTCTGGCGAGTTCGGCGACAGACCTTACGTCCCGGGAATACGTCCTCGCTGGCGCCTCGGGTTAGTGTGGGCGCCAAGTTCGGGAAGTGTCCGGTTGCAGGTGCCCTGCCCTGGTCCGGCCGCCGTGGAGCGGCCGGGCTACACGATTTTTTGGAATTGACGCAATTTCTGGCCACGACTATCTATAATATTCAGTGGACGGGCGGGCCTGTTAATCTTCGAGGTAACACCGTGAGGGTCGTGTTGCAGGCGGAATCGGGGCGCAGGTCTGGTCACCGGATCTGGCTGGGGGCCAACCAGCGCGTGTTCGTCGGCGGCAATGAATGGGCCGAGTTTTCGCACCCCGGCGATCCTGAATTGGCCGACGTGCAGTTTGTCGTCGAGAGCGACTACCAGAACTGCCACATCCGCAACCTGTTCGCCGGGCAGCCGCTGACTGTCAACGGCCAGGAAGTCCACGAACGCACGCTGGTGAACGGCGACATCGTCACGGCGGGTAACACGCGGTTCCGCGTCGGAATTCAGGAATCGGCCGAATCGCAGCAGCGGCAGGCGGCGATCGGCGGAGATACTCTGCGGCCCGGCAGCATCGAAGTGCCCTACCTCGTCGAACGGTGTGAATCGGGCCTGTTTCGGTTTTACGCCAGCGACGCCTCGCAGACGCCGACCGACGTGGCCTTGTACCTGTCCCAGCAGCATTGCTTCTATCTGATTGTGCACTTGACGAAAGCCGGTGTTGAGCTGCCTCCCGATCTGACACGGGTCGTCGATTTGGGCGCGCGGGGCGAAGTCGGGGCCGACCAGGTCAATGCCTGCTCCATGCTGATGATCTCGCCGACCGATCCGATCGACCGGTTTCGGCTGCTGGAAGAAGGCTGGAATCGCGATTCGGTGCTGGGCGTGTTCACGACGCGTGAACGCCCGGGGGTGATCAAGGCGCTGATCCGTGCCAACCTGTGGGTGTTCCCGGCCCACATGGTTCGCGACCAGCTTGCCGATGGTGCGCCGGAATACATTCATGAGCTGTTCCGCGGGATCAAGGCGGTGCTGTTGCCGTCGAACGCGCCCGGAGGGTGGGAAGTGTTCGCGAATTCCGAAACCGATCCGCTGTGGATGCAACTGGGGTTCCCCAACGCGCCCCTGTCGATGAACAAATCGTTCGCGCCGGTTTCTGCGCCCCCCAAATCGACGTCTGCCGGCTCGGCCCGCCCCGGCAGCGTCAAACCCGGCTCAAATCGCCCCGGCACGAAAAAAAACGCCCGCCCGGCGTGATGAGTACTCAGTACTGAGGAATGGCACTAGCGCAAGGAACGCCCCCTGCGGAATGTCTGGGATGGCGACGTAAGTTGGAATCAGAAGCCGGCGGGCAATGTCCGCTCCCAAGGTGGTGGCAACCAAAGATCTTCGTACCAGCGTAAGACGGCGTGCAACGTCTCGAAACGCTCTCGAACGTCGTATAATGGCGAGTAAAAGATCGCGATCGGCAGGTTTAATTCGTCTGGAATCAACCGTCGTTCGAGAAGCCAGCCGAGCGGCCCAAGGCTTAGCGGATAACTCGCCACCGCAAGTAGGACCAGCCCCGCCAACGCCCGTTTCGCCCAGCGCTCCTTCCGGTTCACGACCCGCACCGTCAGCCACACGCAGAACGCGGCGAAGGCGACGGCCAGAGTGGGGAGGAGGAGGGTCATTGGGACTCCCAGAACACCACGCCGGGACTCTTGCGGTCGGTCATGAATGGACCTCCGGAATGATGAGCCAGAGCAGGACGCCGATCACTGCGAAGGCGGCGAGAATCGCCAGCACCTCCCAGTCGATTCCGTAGGTTGGTTTCTGTTCGTCCATGCCCGCGATCATACCCGCGGTGGAGCGGGGGCGGGAAGGCGAGTCAGCGGTGGCGCTGTTGCCTGCTTTGCGAAATGCGTGCTTCCGTCAAACGACTGATTCGGAAAAAGCGTAGGAAACATGGTTCGGCTTGATTTGTTCGGCCGAATTGCCGATAGTCGGCCTGAAGCTTCCTAAAAAGGTTCCGCCCCAATGACAAGAACCCAGGGGGTTCTCCCGCAAGGGTAGTTGGGGCGGTCGCTTTCTTTGCGGTTAATACCAGATTTTGCTCCCTCGCTGGAATATGTCGAATTGGCTTCTGATGGCAGGGCGCACGATGTCGAGACTTCGATTGTCGGAGTTCGTCCACCACCGGTAGATTGCCCAGTTAAAGTAATCGGCGGCCTGCAATCCAGCCCACGCCTTCGCTTGGTGGTGATAAATTCTGAACTTTGCACCGGGCGGCAACCTTCCATGAAGGTGCATCTTTAGGCCCTTTTCGATGGCATTTGACTTCTTTGTCTTCGGAAGTTTGTCTGTAATGATGATGAATTCCTCGGTCTCTGCGAGTCTCGGATTCCTGAATGCGTACTGCAACAGGTGCCCGACCATCTCCGGGTAGAACCGAAATTCATCGCGCAGCGATGGCCCAGTCTTCCTTTTCTCAACAATCACGCTATCGACCACGAGGCCGTTGAGGCAAGTTTTTAAGACAGCGAATACTTCGTTGCGCGTCGCTTGAGTATCCTCGGTCGCGTGAAAATACTCGATGTTGAGACCGCGCTCGACGAGATTCATTCGACACGCCGCGAGCGGCTCATCGAACAAAAATGGGCGCGAACAGACAAGGCTCGTCAGCGTGAAGTACTTCGAGCCATTTGGCGAAAAGTCCAGGTTTCCGCCTTCATCAAGAAGCACATACGTTACCTTCCGTGGGTTCATGATCGACTCACTCAAAAAGGGGGCCAACCCTCCGAGTGGCCGACGTTCATCTGGACTTTCAGCGATCAGCACTATTTGCCGAAAACTGGGTACTGTCCGAAAAGTGTGTAAAACGAAATCCCCGGCTGTCGGCGACTGCTGAATTTTTAGGCACTCAATCAGGGAGCGTCGGGAGGGCGTTGCGAGCGCTGCTGGTCGTCGCGACGGTTTGTCCATCGAACAATATCGCGGATGATCTGGGCAGACCAAATCACGGCGCAAACTCCAGCGGCCATCCTCATCCATTCCTTTGGCGGCATATATTCCGGCGCAAGCACGAAAAGAATGAACGTTAGGATGCAGCCGACGCTAACGACAATAGCCGCCACGCCTCCGATGACTTTCCAGCGATCCTCGCGAGCATCGTCATCTGAATTGTCCATACCGCGATTCTACCAGCGCAAACAAGAACCCCGCCAGTTTCCCGGCGGGGTTCGTCGCTTCCCAGCTTACGCCGCGGTCGCCGTCAGCAGTTCCTCGATCGACCAGACATGATCCCTCAGCTTGTGCGCCACGGCCGGCGTGGTCTCGATCGTCGAATGAACACGGACGAAATTGTAAAATGCGACATACAGGGCGAACATCGCTTCGTGGTGCTTCCACGTTTTGCTGAAGGCGTTCGTCAATCGCGTCCAGCGTCGGCAGGTCAGGCGACATTCTGGTTGCGGACCGAGACATGCGTCGGTGGCGCGCGCACCGCGCTCGAGCAGCCAGCGGGTCAGCGCGACATTGCCGGATGACCAGCAGGCGCAGAACAGGGGCGTCGCTCCGGCGATTCCACGATAGCGCGCGGTCGCACGCAGATCAGCGCCATGCTCCACCAGTACCTCGACGACCTGTCCTTGCGCCGTCATGCGTTCGGGGCCCAAGTGTCTCCAGTCCGACGAACACGCGACGTGCAGCGGTGTCACCCGATCGCTGGCCGGCTCCATGCCGGCGGTGAGCCGGGCATCGGCCGGCACTCGACGAAGCCGGCGTGTCAGTCCGTTGACATCCCCCATCGCCGCCATCGTGAAGACATTTCGCTCGACGCCGGATTCGACGAGGAAGTCGGCGAGCGGCAGGTGACCTTCGCGCATCGTTTCGCAGACCCAGCCCCAGTGCGGCGACATATTGGCGCGGAGCAGCTTCCGCACCGTCTTGTCGTCACCTTGCCGAAGCGCCGTCGCCAGGACCGTGGCCCGGGCGTGGGACGGCGGGCACTTGTCGCCTGCCCGCTCGCGCCGCCGGCGGCGGGCATTGGTGCACGCCCGGCAGGTGCGCGCGAGGCCGTCGGCGGTCTTCGATGAGCCATTGAAAGCGGCCGGCGAGAGCCGTTTTCCACAGGCAGCACAAGTTTTTTTGGCGGGCATGCTTGTAGCATAGAGGATAGAAGGTCGATCGTGTAACGACTTGGCGTTAGGTTAGTTGTGCGATCACACCATGCATGCCCCGCTCGTCAAAACTCAGAAAAACTGCCTGACCACAGTTCAAAGACAAAAGGCGCTCCGGCCATGAAATTCACTTCTTCTCGATCGTTGGTCATCGTGGCGGAATTGCTGTTCCCAATAATCATGGGTGCGATTTCCCGCGGCGACGACTGGCCGCAATGGCGGGGGCCGCAGCGGGACGGCGTCTGGCGGGAAACAGGCATTGTCGATGCCATTCCCGAGCGTGGAATGCCGGTGAAATGGCGGGCGCGCGTTCTCAATGGCTGGTCCGGGCCAGCCGTGGCCATGGGGCGCGTGTTTATTACCGATCACGATCCCAGGAGCGAGCCGGAAGTCGAGCGGGTGCTGTGCTTCGATGAGAAAACGGGCCAACAGTTGTGGCTGCACACGTACCCGTGCCCGTATGGAAGCATGGAGTATGGGAACGGTCCGCGGGCGACGCCCACCGTTCACGACGGCCTCGTCTACGCTCTCGGGACGATGGGTCACCTGGTGTGCCTGGATGCCCAGACCGGCGCGGTGCGCTGGAACAAAGACCCCGAGCGGGACCTGAACGTCAAGACGCCCAGGTACGGCGTCAGCGCGGCGCCGCTGATCGAAGGTGATATCGTGATCATCACTGCGGGGGCCAGGCCGAAAGGAACGGCGATCGCCTTCGATCGCAAGACGGGCGTAGAGCGCTGGCGGGCCCTGCCAGACCGGCCCGCCTACAGTTCGCCGATCGTGTTCGAGATGGCGGGCAAGCGGCAGGTCATTGTGTGGACCGGCGACAACGTGAACAGTCTCGACCCGGCGACCGGCGAATTGCTGTGGCAGGTGCCGTACAAGGCGATTTTCGATCCGGCGCAGGCCACCGCCACTCCGGTCGTTCACAAAGACAAGATGCTGTGCCTGGCCGCCTGGAATCGCGGTTCGATGATGCTGCAGCTCGATTCGAACAAGCCGGGTGCGACCGTGTTCTGGAAAACGCAGCAGAACCCGACCGCCTCCTCCAGCACTCCCGTATTTCAGGACGACAAGCACATCTACTCGATCGTCGGTGACGGCGCCCTGTGTTGCCTCGATCCGGCGAACGGCGATGAGATCTGGAGGACCCGTGCGGCGACCAGCGAGCGTTTTGGAATGGGCCACATCGTCACCAACGGCGACCGCGCGTTCCTGCTGAATCAGCAGGGGCATCTGATTTTGGCGCGGCTCACGCCGGCGGGCTATCACGAGGCGGGACGCATGCCGCTCGTGGAACCGACGGCCGGTTATCGTCCCGGCGGTGCCGTGTGCTGGGCCCATCCGGCGTTCGCGAACAAGCACGTGTTTGCGCGCAACGACCGCGAGCTGGTTTGCGTTTCGCTGAGCGCCGATGCGGCGCCAGCCGATCAGACGGCCGAATCCACTCGAATCAAATCGACGATCCTGCCCGAATCGTCGGACGCCGACGTGAACCAGACGCTCTCGGTGACGGTTTCGCCTGATGGGAAAACGGTCGCGATCGGCACCGGCTGGGGATTAGTGAGACAGGTGGATCTGTCGACCGGCATGCAGGTGCCGAGCATCAAACGGCACAACGCCTGGGTGTGTGCCGTGACGTATTCGTCCGATGGAAAGTACCTGGTTTCCGCCGGCGGCAGCGAGTTCATGCCGGAACGCAACGGCGGCAAAACGAGTGCGCAAATCAAAGTCTGGGATCGGGCGGCCGGCACGGAACGCGGCATGCTCGAAGGTCATACGAACAAGATCTTCTCGGCCGTGTTTTCACCCGATGGCCGAACGCTGGCGACGGGAAGCGCCGATCAGACCGTGCGCGTGTGGGACATCGAAGCCCTGCAGGAACGGTTTGTGTTGAAGGGGCACACCGACGCGATCGCGGCGGTCGCGTGGTCGCACGACGGCCGTATCCTCGCCTCCGCAAGCTGGGACAAAACAGTGAAGCTGTGGGAGACCAGCGGCGGCCGCGAGCTGGCCACGCTGGCTGGCTCTGACGAAGAAATGCTGGCCGTCGCGATTTCCCCCAACGGTCGCTGGGTTGCCGCCGGCGGTTCCGACTGGAAAGTGAGGCTCTGGGAAATCGAGTCGAAGAGACCGAGCGCGGTGCTCAGCGGCCATCGCGGGATCGTGTATGCAATTTCCTTCTCCCCCGACGGAAAGGTCCTGGCAACCGGCAGCGGGGATGAAACAATCAGGTTTTGGGACGTTGACTCCCAGCGCTCCGCCGAGACTCTGAAAGGTCACAACAGCGGCGTCGCGACGATTGCGTTTTCGCCCGGCAGCAAACTCCTCGTGAGCGGCGCCCTCGACGGCCCCGTACGAATCTGGAACCTGTCGCGGTAGCGAATGGGGCGAGAGGCTGAGTACTCAGGCGACGCTGGAGATCAGCGGTATTACCTCGCGGTGTCGGAGCTACGCGGGCAATGGCCCCGTCGATACGCTGAAGTTGGGCTTAGCAACCAACGAATCCATGCAGCTCCTGGCGCATGCGTCTGAGGACGCGGCTCTTGGCGAGCAGGACGGCATTGAGCGATAGAGCAAGTTCATGAGCTACCTGGGCGGCCGGAACGCCTTCGATCACTTGACGCCAGAAGGCGCGCCAGGTTGGCGGCGTGAAGTCGCCTTCCACAGTCTTCAGAAGCTGGCGGGCGACGTGCTGGTCGTGCTCACGGTCCCAGAGCTGGCTTAACGCGCTGTCGGGCGATTCGAGCTCCGCAAGCCTCTCCCGAAAGCCGCTGTCGCCGGTCGCTGTCGCCCGATGTTGCCGGCTGCGGAAGTAATCTCGTGTGCGGTTGGCCAGGATGGTGCGCAGCCAGGCGCGGAACGCTCCGAGGCCGTGCCGCTCGAAATCCTTTACCTCGCGAAAAACGACCAACATCACCTCCTGAGCCAGGTCATCGGCATCACTGGCCGGCACCCCCGCTCGCACCAGCCATTGAAGCAGCAACGGCGAGTAAAGCGCGAACAGCCTTTGCCAGTCGGCCTCGTTCGGCTGTGCGGCCAGGCGATCGAGCAGGCTGACTGACGTTTCCATAGCTTAATTCGGTCCGGGTGCAAAGATGACGCGAGGACAAGGCCACGTCTTTCACTTGTCGGCCCTTTTTGATTGGGGCTTTTCACTCGCGCTCGGCGGATTGGGACCGCTCGGCCTTTTCAGAACGAACAGGCCGTGTGTCTTGCTGAAACCCTTATCGATGAATTCGGTCGGCCGGTCTTTCTCGAACTCGGTCATATGCAACTCCAGGGCGTCGCCGTTAAAACGGTAGATGGCGTAATAGGCAAGGCGCGACGTGGAACTAATATAGGTGAACTGCTTCGGTTGCGCCGATTCATCGAGATCGAACCGACCTTCATCGTCTCCTCCCAAGAAGTTGCTGATGCGCATCCGGTTTCCGGTGAACGTAAATCCCGGGAAGGGGGGCAAATTGGGCGGATTTACAAGATCCCATTCGCCTTGCATCCGCTCTTTGTCGCTCTTCTCTCGGAGTTTGGCAGTGGCGACGGCACGCCCACTCCGCTTGACGGTGAAGACGTCCCCTTCGATCTCGATGCCTTCGGGCAGTTCCGACAGGACGATTTTATAGTTGCCCGTCCTCACGTCCTGCGTTCCGGCTTTCAGCAGGTATTCGCGTCCGCTGACTTGATCGCGGATTTTCACGCCGCTGGAATTGACAATCACGGCAACATCTTCATCAGACGTGTTGATGATGAACTCACCTTTGTCGGTTTGCACGTAGATGATTGCGCCGCAGAGCAGGACGGCAGCCGCCAATACAGCGGCGGCTACGATTCGCCTGATGCCGCGACGCGGCTTGGCGATTGTGCCCGCCGCGAATGGTTGTAACGCGGCCGCCACCTCAGCCGGAGTCTGGTAACGTTGGGCCGGCTCTTTCGCGGTCATTTTGTCGATGATTTTCACCAGGGCCGGCGGGACGTCGGCGCGTACCTCGCTGATCGGTTGGGGCTTCCGCTGCGCATGCGCGATGATTTTGTCAATGGCGGTGCCGCCGGGAAACGGAACCTTGCCGGTTAGCACGAAGTAGAGCGTGCCGCCCAGACTGTAGATGTCCGAGCGAATATCGGCCGTACGGGCGTCGCGTGCCTGCTCCGGCGCCATGTAGTCCGGCGTGCCCATGAGCGCGCCGACCTGGGTCAAACTCGACTTCTGGCTCTCGGCCGAGACCGGTACGGGTTCATCACCCGACGCGGACGCGAGCAACGACGCCAGGCCGAAGTCGAGAATCTTCACCAGCGGCGCGGACCAAAGGGTCAGCGATGAGGCAGAAGCCTTGTCTTTCTCCCCGCTCGGCCCTGCCCCTTCCCCCAGCTTCTCTCTTCCCTCGTCTCTCCGCATCAGATTTTGCGGTTTGATATCGCGGTGCACCATGCCATGCTCGTGGGCATGCTCCAGGCCGAGCGCGGCCTGGCGAATGTACTCACAGGCATCGGCCACCAGAAGCGGCCCGCGCTCTTCAAGCACCGCTTGCAGGTCGGATCCGCTGACGTATTCCATCACCAGAAAGTGCAGGCCACCTGCCTCCTCGGCATCATGGGCGGTGACGATGTTCGGATGATGCAGCCGGGCGGCGGCCTGGACTTCGCGGCGAAAGCGTTCGATGGCCCCGGGCTTTTCGAGAAACTCCGGGCGAATAATCTTCAGCGCCACTTGTCGATTCATCACCCTGTGTTCGGCGAGCCAAACCGCACCCATGCCGCCGGCGCCCAGCGGACGAAGCAGCCGGTAACGATCATGGTTGACCAGGGCAGCAGGAAGTGCCTCCGGCGAGTCAATCACCGGGCCTACTACAAGCGTCTCGTCGTTCCTGATGGCCGGCGGGGTGGAGGCGTCGGCGATCACAATTGTTTGCGCCGACCGCAGCAGCTCGACAAGCGTATCGCCTGGAATATCCGCTGCCAGCCGCTGACACTCGGAACATCCATTGAGATGCTCCTCCAATGAAAGCAAACTGGCTTCCTCCGTTTGTCCAAGGACGAGCGCCTTCAACTCCGCCGCGGTTGGATGGGGCATAGCTGGCATAATGAACCTCCGGTCAGTAAGACTGGAACACTGCTCTTAGAGAAGTGCACGACCGGAACGATCCTGTCACGAAAAAAGGCCAGTTCAATGAAGTTCTGGCGAATCCTCTTTAGCTTGCCAACATGGCGTCTGCAATCGACGAGCTGTTTCGGTTTTGAGGGAGTGGCGCCTCATTTCGGAAAGGGGTGGTGACTCAGCGGAGAGCCGCAAGGCCGGGCCTTGTGAAGCTGGCGGATTCGTCAACCGCGACATGATTCCCCCGATACGATTCGGAGGGTAGTATAATCGTCGATGACGCCACCGGTTGCGTGAAATCCGGGTGGGCGCAAAATCGGTAGACCACTGCACCCGCTCTCGTTCGAGAAGCCGCCGAACCCGGACTTCCCAGCGCCGGACGCCGGCAATAAAAATTTCTAACGGTGTCCTGTCGCCCCGAGTTATTGCCGGAGGGCGACGGCAAGTCAGTGCGCGTCGGTCACATCGACCGACGTTCGGTAGCGCGGGCGAGGCAGGCGCAGCGGGTTGGACGCGGTGGAGTGGGCGATTTATTGGTTCGCGCTACTTCAGCAACTGCTGGTTGCGGAGCCAGGCCAGGCACAGGTTTGTCCAACTGGAGGGGAGTTTTTCGTTCTGGCGGACGCCGAAGTCGTGTTCGCCCGTGGCGTACAGGTGCATTTCGACCGGGATCCGGGCGCGCTTCAGGGCGATGTAGGCGAACACGCTGTGCTCGGCGTCGCTGATGCTGTCGTCGGTGGAATGGGCCAGGAAAATCGGCGGGGTTTTCTCGGGGATGCGGAGACCCTCAGCGATCTCGTTTTTGTCTTTGGCTTTCAGGTAGCCGGAATAAACGGGGACGGCGAAGTCCGGGCGGCAACTGATCCTGTCGACGTCGTCAACCGGTTCGTAAGTTCGCTTTTCGAAATTCGTGGCGGTCGCCAGCGCCAGGTGGCCGCCGGCCGAGAAGCCCACAATGCCGATTCGGGCAGGATCAATGCCCCACTCGGCGGCGCGCCCGCGAACGAGGCTGACGGCGCGCTGGGCATCGAGCAGCGGGCCGAGCGGCGGCTCGCCTTTGACGTCGCCGGGGCGGCGCGGGCAGCGATACTTGAGGATGATTCCCGTCATGCCATGGGCGTTGAGCCAGGCGGCGACTTCTTCTCCTTCAAGCTCCCAGAACAGATTGTGATATCCGCCGCCGGGGCAGATGATCATCGCCGTGCCCGTGTTGGAAGCCTTCACGGGCTGGTAGACAGTGATCGAAGGTTTCGTGACGTTCGTAATGAGCTTCGTCTTGCCGCCGATCAGCGCCGATTCGTAGGTGATCGACTTTTCTTCGCCTGCGATGCCGACGTCCCCCGGAGTCTTGCCGGGCCAGAGCTCGACGACGATGGGATCGGCGTTTGCGCTGGAAGTGAGAGCGACGAGGAGGACGGTGATGCAGGCGATGCGGGGCATGGGAGGGAAGGAATGCGGAGTTCGGAATTCGGAGTGCGGAATAGGCGTGTAGCCGAACTCGCCAGAGTTCGGGCGTCCGTAAGGCCTGAGGCTTGAGACCTGAGGTTTGAGGAATTGAATCGTCCGTCGTCCCTCACGCCTCAGGTCTCAAGCCTCAGGCCTACATCTTGAGCCCTTTCTTTTGAAAGATCTTCGCTGCGATGCGGCGGAGGTTGCCGCCCAGGATTTGCTGGCGCTGTTCGAAAGTGATGTCGGCGTCGAGGACTTTGGCGAGCTCGGTGGCGAACGAGCGGCTGGGGACGTGGCCCCCCCAGACGATCCGGTCGGCCCCCAGTTCCTTTACCGCCAGGTCGACGGCGCCCGAATGCGGGTCCGAGCCGGCGAATTCCAGGAAAACGTTTTTCTGCGAACGGACTGCGCGGATCCCCAGCTCCCAGTCGCCGCCCGAATGGCCGCAGATGAACGGGACCTCGGGAAAACGCTTCGCCAGCTCGACGACATCCATCGGCGTGGCTTCTCCCGAGAGGTTACCCCCGCCGGGCGAACGGGGCTCGCCGCCCGATTTCAGCCAGGAGTGGATATAGATGACGGCGTTCAAGTCGCCGGCGAGGGCGATGATCGCGTCATTCCTGGGGTGGTTGACGCGGAACTCGTGCCGGCCGTGCCCCGCGTATTTGATGCCGACACACGGGCCGTTGCGGATCCATTTGATCATTTTCTCGACGCTGCGGTCGGGATCGGCGGGGTCGACGCAGGTCAGACCCGACACGCGGTGGCCGTCGCGGGCCAGGATTTCGAGCTGCTGCTCTTCGATCCCCGTGACGTCGAAGGGGCGGTCGAGGCTCCCTCCGATCTCCAGCGAGAAGACCCGCTCGATCCCCATCCGCTCGACGTAGTGCATCGTTTCGGCGTGCTGTTTGAGCGGATCGGGGCCGAGGAACCCGTGGTAGTGGATGTCCCAGATCCGCAGTTTGACCAGCTCGTCGCGCGTGGGGAGCCCGTAGTCGGCCGGGTTGAGTGTGAAGTCGAGCCAGTTGGTCATGGTGAGTCGCCGCAGGGCAGTTTGTTTAACCGCGACCCGGGCACCGCCGCGAATAGCGGTG